>JBKJLG010000222.1:0-3405 GCA_046596995.1 Chitinophagaceae bacterium | reverse complement strand
AAATAAAAAATAATTAATGTTATTGTAAAGCCCTGGATAATTCCGGGGCTTTTTTATGAGAGCATACGTGTCCTACACCTTGCGGATGTAGGACACGTGCTTTTTTGTTTTACTTTTTGGGAGTTTTACTTTTTTTTGAATCTAGATAAAAGATTATCGGCTCACTTCTTGCCTCACCATTACCATCACTTTGCGTTACGGGTAACCCCCGTGTATTTAATGATTGAATCGTCCAGATAAATACAGATTTTCCAGTTCTCTTTTCTTTCAGTTCATTCTTAGGGAAAGAATCCATCGAAACATTATTTTGTCCATCTATAAAACTCAGTTGTGGCTGCCATATAAATTGTGTAGCACTTCTTATCTCTCTGTCCAGCAAAGGTTGATTACTTCTAAGGGCCTGCACAGGCGTTTGAAAAGCTAAAACTTCAAAAACTTGTAACCTGTAAGTAACAGGCTCGGTTAATCTAGGTACTACTGGTGTCCACCTGAAAGTGATGGCGGTTTGGGCAATTTTTCCATCCAGCACTTCTTCATTATAAGGCTTCATTAAAATAGGTAATTGTGTGGCGGCGAGATAAAAGTTTTTACATTTTATTTCAGAGACGGGAGTAAAATCTACTGGTCTCAACAATTGCACACATATAATATAATTATCACTTGGTAATTTTCCAGTGCGTTCTAATGAGGTTTTAAATTTGCCGGTGAACGTAATATTATCCAGCGGCAAAACATCGGCTGCAAATAAAATTGTTGTGGCAGATGATAGTGTAAATACTTTTGCTTTTGCCAGATCGTTTGTTGCAATTACAGTTCCATCGGTTGTTTTTATTTCAATTTTAATGATCACCCTAAAATTTACCCCTTGCTGCCCAGTGACAATGTAGGTAAGCACTTCTCTGCGGTTTGCCCATTCACTAAGTGTAGCCGGTGGTGTGGCTACTAATACAAGGTTGGTGTTAAGCTGAGCGGTAACCGCTAATGTGGTAAAATGTACAAGTAGGAGGAAGAATATTTTTTTCATATTTTCATTTTTTAGCGCCGAAATTATATTGAAGCCCGGTTCTGTAGGTGCTTTCCAGGTAATTAGCGCCGTTGGGTATTATTTCGTTTCCGTATTTAAAATAGTTGGTTGATAAAAAAGTATTCCAACTAAGCCTGTTCGTTAACTTATAATCTATAGTGCAGGATGCAATTAAATTATTGTTTTGGGTAAAGCTGTTTAACTTACCCAGTGTGTATTGTAATTGCCCCCGTAACTGCATCTTCTTTTTTGCTGCAGGCATACTTACTCCACCACTTATGGTTACCAGTTTTATTTTTGCTGCGGGTACATCATTGTAAAAATACAGTACACTAAAATCAGGTGAAATATCCCGGTTAAAAAAAGTAGGCACATATGTAAGCAATGCAGTGTGCGTATTGTTTGATGTAGTAATACCGGTTATAACATCACGTTCATCATATTTGCTGTAGTTATAACTTAAGCCCAGCAGGTTGCTCATTTTTGTGTTGCTCCATGTATAAGTTGGATTAACCCCCACATCGTTACTAACATTTTTTATACCAAAAGGATTTATGCCACTGGCAGATTGAAAACCAAAATTATTATAATTAACATTTAAATTCCAGTGATCATTAAACTGTGTAAACCAGTTAAGGTTGCCAATAAATTGATTTGCTTTAAGCGCTGTATTGCTAACGTTATTTACCCTCAGCCCCATGCTTGCTACCACATTCATTTTATTTTTCCATGCATTAAAACGGGTGTTAACAGTATTCTCCCAACGGTCTGCCTGCAGGTAAGGATAGCCTGTTGTTTGAAACCCGGCGCCAATGTATTTTGTTGTGTAAGAAATATCAAAGTCTTTTGATTTTTTACCGATAGAAGCATTGCCTGCCCAGTCTTTAACGGTTGAAGTTCTTCCTTCAATAAAAGGCTTAAAAGAATTATTTAAGTTTGGAGAGATGGGTTGTGCAAGATCTTTTGTATAATAAGATTGTGCAGCTTCTGATTTTACGTACCATCCTTTATTAAAAAAAACATCTGCAACAATACTTGCAGTAAAACCTTCCTGCGGGGTTATGGTTAATGGTGGTGTGGTAACAGAATTTGTTTTGTCTTTTCCTTTTGAAAAATTAAATGCAACAGAATATTTTTCTTCTTCTTCTTTGCCTAATTGAAACATCCAATGAGTGCGTTTAAAAGCTCCGGTTACACCCGGTAATGGAATTGCTAAATAATTAATGCCCTGTTGCGAGGTGCCTGTAAAAAATTTAATGCGGTAGGTTTTTGGTTTCAGATCAAAGCCGGCTCCGAAAATGCCTATATCACCTGTTGAAAGATCTGAGTATTTCAAATATTGCGTCCCTAACTGAAGTTCGGCCCATTTGTATTTTGGGTTTATACCAAAATTATTCATGGGATTTGTAATAAATTGACCGATACTTTGATTTTTTATACCTGCATAAGGCCCTGCAAAATTTGTTGGTGTTGTTGCAAAATTAAAATTGAAGGGCAGGCTAAAATTTTTACCGAACTGGACGGTAGGCGAAAAATTAAAACGTACCTGGTTCCATGGGCGGCGTGGCGTATAAATACCACTGCCAGATGGATTAACATTTAATCCATATCCCTCATAAGTTATTCCAATAACCCCCGAAACCTTTACAGGGAATTTCTTTTTAGTACTGTCCTGGGCATTAGTATTAACACTTAGAAATGCAAACAGAATTAATATTATGATTTTGTACATAAGCATATAATTATTTATTCGGTTGTTCTTAAACCTGTTAAGTAAATTTTATGATCAGTTAATTAAGCTTCACTTCCACTTCGTTGCTAAAATTTGAGCTGTTTTTATTCTCATCTGCTAGCCTCACGATATACATCATTCCTTTCTTACCTTTTTCCGGTTCATCCAAAAAAACTTTACCTCTTTCAAAAGCAATATTTTTGAGCGGAATCCAAACTGCGTTTTTATCTGCCCTTTTATAGATTTCTATTTTTAATTTTCTGTCTTTTAGTTTTTCATCAACTATAAATGAAAGCGATATTTTTTTTGTGTTTTGTTCATACAAGCCTTTGAGAGTTGGTGCTGGCAACCTGTTATCTTTTAAAGTTTTTAAAACAATGGTGTTGGATATTTTTGAAGAAAGCCCTCCATCATCTCTTGCAATCATTGCATACTCATATTGATTTCCGGGTATAATTTTTTTATCGGTAAAGGTTGTAACACTTGTATCCCTATTTGAAAAGATAGAATCATACTTCTCTTTGCCACTCAATCTTCTTAATAAGATGTTACGGGCAACATCTTCGCTGCCGGAGTTTGCAAAAGTGATAACTACTGATGAATCATTAATAACAAAATCTGTGATTAAAGGACTTACCGGCGGAATAGT
>JBKJLG010000311.1:0-3451 GCA_046596995.1 Chitinophagaceae bacterium | reverse complement strand
TAAGCATTATACTTTATAATTATTTAAGAAACTTTTCAAATTTTTTTAGCTCATCCGTTTCGACAATTGATAAGGGTTGATTGTTATCATACTTTGATCTTAAAAATAAAACTCTTTTATGCTCGGGATATTTAGCAAGAATTTTTAAAAAAATGTTTTCAACTGACGTGTCTTTTTGTAACATCGGTTTATTTACCGGTAAATCGGATTTGCTTCTTGTCGGCATTTTTTTTATGATTGCCTCCAACGTTGCAAGTTTATTGGTTTGAATGTTTACTATTAAAGAAGCTTTGCTGTGTAAACCTGCTAGTTGTTTTTTACTCAGGCTTCCACGCTGGATATATTGTTTGTACAGGCTTATGATAAATGATGATACGGGATAAGCAATGATACACTCCTCTAGTACTTCATTAACTATATCTATTTCTTTTTTCTTATTACTGCTTTTTAAAGAACCCTGAATATTTAATGTCATTCACAAATCATTTTAAGTATTTCTTAAAAAAATCAATAATAGTCTTCCAGTCAAGCATAGCAACAGTTTCATTGTAGCTGCCGGGCTTCTGGGTATATCATATTAAAAATTAATTATGCGCTGATCCATAATTGTTGTTTCAAATAAAGTTAATAAAATTTCAACTGATTAAAATTGTTCATTTAAAATATAAAAATTTTAATATCTGTAATTTACCAACCGTCCAGAATGCTACTTTTGCTGTATAATTTTTTTTATGGTAAAAATGGGAGAATACAATATGCTGAAGGTAATTAAGGAAAAGCAAATGGGTTTTTTTCTTGATGATGGTGATATCGGAATTTTATTGCCCACACGGTTTGTACCCCGTGATACTAAAATTGGAGATGAGCTAAAAGTTTTTTTGTACCATGATGGTGAAGACAGACCCATTGCAACTACACAAAAGCCTTATGGGGTATTAGGAGATATTGTAAAATTAAAAGTTGTAAATGTAACCCAGCACGGCGCATTTTTAGATTGGGGATTGATGAAAGACTTGTTTATACCACGGAGCAAACAGGTAAGCTTTATGCGTACAGGCGGCGAATATCTTGTAAAAATTGTAATGGATGAGCAAACAGGCAGACTTGCAGCCACAGAGAAGATAGATCCGTTTTTATCAAATGAAAACCTGACTGTAAAGGAAAAAGATATTGTTGATTTATTGGTTTATAGAAAAAGTGATTTAGGATATGTAGTTATCATAAATAACCAGCATACAGGGTTACTGCATTTTAATGAAGTGTATCGAAACATACTGATTGGTGACCTTTTTCCGGGATTTATAAAAAATATTTTACCCGAAAATAAAATTAACGTGTCTGCAGGTACGCCAGGTTACGAAAGAGTTGAAGGCGAAACTGAAAAGGTTATCCGGCTGCTGAAAGAAAATGATGGCTACCTTCCTTACCATGATAAATCTTCTCCTGAAGATATTTATGCATTTTTTGCTATGAGCAAAAAAACTTTTAAAATGACAACAGGAAATTTATACAAACAACACAAACTGGAGTTTACACAAACAGGCATAAAGCTTATTGATGAATGATGTATTTCACAAAAAAGCCCCACTAAAAGTGGGGCTGCGAATTAATACGATAAGAAATTTTTATGTTGCATGAAATTACATGCGCTTTTATGGTACCCTTAAAAATAAAGATGCATAGATCAAAAGTTTTACGCCTTTTGCTCCACCAATCTTACGCCACCTTTATATTCGCCAAGTATGGTTACCTGTTTAAATCTTTCGTATTGCTTTGCTGAATTTTCCATTGCAGCTTTAGTTTCGCTTCTGATCTTCAATCCTTTGCTTTCGCCGGGGTTACTGATCTCAATGTAAAAGCCATCCATAAGTGTAATCGCTCTTTCTCTAGGTCTTCCTGTTCTCATTTTTTTATCTGTTTTTTGTATTTATAAGCAAATTTTATGCTTTTAAAGCATTCTGTCAGAGAAAAATCTGACAGACGCCCTAAGGTAGTTTATTTTGGTGAGATAGGGAAATAATGAATGAAGTTTGGGTATAATTATTACTTAAAACTCTTGATATAATTTTTATTTAATATTGTAATTATTTATCACACTCAAATTTTCTAAATGCTTAAAAATAAAATATTTTGCTCTTTATTACTTTTGCTCATCGCATCCTGCAATACAAAATCACATACAAATGGCGCAACTTTTTTTACTGATAGCACCCAAATACCGGTAGAAACCAGAACTGCCAACACTAATTATAAGCCTGCTTTTGCAGGGCAAACGAGAGTTGCCGGCTTAAAAACCAACACAGCATACAGTGTAAAAATACTTAGTACAACACTAAGGAGGCCTTGGGGTATTGCGGCTTTGCCCGATGGCAGGTTACTAATAACAGAAAAAAGCGGTACAATGCGTATTGCTGTAACTTCAGGGGAATTGGGTGATGCAATTACAGGTATTCCTGCTGTAAACTCTGGCGGACAGGGAGGTTTATTAGGTTTAGCCATTGATCCTGAGTTTGTAAACAACAAAATTATCTATTGGGTCTTTTCTGAAGAAGTAAGAGACGGTAATCTTACTTCAGTTGCCAAAGGCAATTTATCAACAGATGAAAAGAGAATTGAAAATGCAAAAGTAATTTATAGGGCCACCCCCGCTTTTAATAACACTATGCATTATGGGGGCAGAATTTTAGTAGATCCTTCAGGAAATTTGATTGTTAGTACCGGTGAACGTTCAGATATTATTACTAGGCCGCAGGCGCAGGATTTAAATTCAGGATTTGGAAAAATTATACGCATTACTAAAAATGGTCAACCAGCAGCAGGAAATCCTTTTATTGGGCAGGCAGGTTCAAGACCAGAATTGTACAGTTATGGACATAGAAATGTTCAGGGACTAGCGCTTAACCCCGCAACTGGAGATTTATGGGAAAACGAATTTGGGCCAAGAGGTGGGGATGAGATTAACATAATTAAGCCTGGGGGAAATTACGGATGGCCTGCCATAACTTATGGTTTGGAATATAGCGGTGAAAAAGTTGGACCCGGAAATACGCAGCAGGCAAGTATGGAGCAACCTGTTTACTATTGGGATCCGGTGCTTTCTCCCAGCGGTATGACCTTTTACAGTGGTACCATAATACCTGAATGGAAAAATAATTTATTTATTGCAGGGTTAAGCAGTAACCATATTGCACGCCTTGTAATCACAAATAACAAGGTTGTGGGTGAAGAAAGATTACTTGCAGATCAGTTGCAACGTTTTCGTGATGTTGCAGAAGGGAAAGATGGGGCTTTGTATGCAATTACTGATGAGGGCAGGTTGTACCGGATAGGGAAATAGGTATATGATGAGAAGATATATATGCCGGCTTTTGATTTGTTAGATAAAGCTTTTTTGTTTTGTAATACAAACAATAATATTTCTATTCTTTTATCTTTCTCCACTCAACTGTAT
>JBKJLG010000262.1:0-5308 GCA_046596995.1 Chitinophagaceae bacterium | reverse complement strand
TCGCCCATTACATCTTCATCCTTTGCACCCATGGTAAAAGTACCGCCCTGTACAAATACAAGACCTGGCCCCGCTTTTTGTTCCTTGGCTTTTAATACATTAAAGTTCCCATAATTTTTATCATTATAGTTCCATCCTGTGGCAGTTGATTTATCTTTCTTTTTAGAAAAGACACTTCCGTTTTTACAAGACATAAATGTAAGGGGAGCCAAAATAAAAATAAAAACGTTTTTGGCTGATAATAACTTTAGCATGTGCATTCGTTTAGCAATTTGATTAACGAAGGGTTTTCTTGTTTATTGCGTAATTGGGGTAACGTTGTAATGCGAATATAAATACTTTATTCATATCTGTTTGCAGCATTCTCCCTAATTTGGTGGTCATCATCATACTTTTGCAAAGTATTCACAAATGGAGTTGCAAAGTGTAACATTAATTGTTGGCTTAGAATTATAAATAAAATAATCTTAGCAATTACGTTTTGAACAATTTTGCATTTTATTTAGCGTTTAATTAAAAAAATATATTTTTACAACTCCTTAAAACTAATTCGCTATCGCGATATCTCTACCTAACTAAGACAAAATTTACTGATGAAAAAAGCATCTTCAAAGTTGATTGCTATGTCGATGGCTTCTATTATAAGCCTGACTTCAATTGCTCAATCTACTACTACAAAACCTATTAACGTAGTTACAACCGCCGTGCCTTTTTTAAGAATTTCTCCTGATGCCCGCTCTGGTGGAATGGGAGATATCGGACTTGCTACCACGCCAGATGCTAATTCTGCATTTAATAACCTGGCAAAATTGCCTTTTGCACAAAGCAAATCTGCGATAGCTTTAACTTATACGCCTTGGCTAAAAGGATTAGACTTAAATGACGTTTATCTTGCCACACTAACTGGATATTATAAATTAGATGAATCACAGGCGATTTCGTCATCTTTCAAATACTTCAGTCTTGGTAACATTCAGTTTACTGATGCATCCGGAAATAATTTAAACGCTTATCGCCCCAGAGAATTCTCTTTAGATGCAGGCTATTCAAGAAAACTTTCTGATAAATTAGGTTTGGGTATAGCTTTGCGCTACATACATTCAAACCTTGCAAGTGGCACTTATAATGGTACAACTTACAAAGCGGGCTCATCAGTAGCTGGTGATCTTAGTGTTTTTCATGATGGAACAGGCGGAGATGCAAATGCTTCAGGCTTAAACTGGGGTGTTGCATTAACCAATCTGGGTGCTAAAATTTCTTATACAAACGATGCGACCCAAAAAGATTATATACCTGCAAACATTGGTTTAGGTATTGCGTATGTAAAAGTATTTGATGAAACAAGCAAAGCCACTTTTGGTCTTGATATTAATAAACTACTAGTTCCCACGCCGCCAACTTTTACCGGTAATACCGCTACAGATGCAGCAGCATTGCAGAAATACCGTGAAAAAGGTGTGGTTAGCAGTTGGTTTAGTTCATTTGGAGATGCACCGGGCGGGGGAAGCGAAGAACTTCGTGAATTGCAGGTTTCATTAGGTGCAGAATATATGTACAACAATCAATTTGCATTTAGGGCAGGATATTTTTACGAGCATCCCACAAAGGGTAACCGTAAATATTTTACGGTTGGAGCTGGTATCAATTATAATATGTTTGGTTTAAATTTCTCTTATTTAATTCCATCTGGTGCCGGTATAAACCGTAATCCTTTATCTAACACAGTAAGGTTTGGTTTAATATTTAATCTTGATAAAGATGCTGCAGTTAGCAACGGTAATTAAGTTTAAAAAATTTCTTTTTAAAAAAGCACCTCTTTATGAGGTGTTTTTTTTGTGCATTTGATAAATTTTTTTATTTGATATTTACACCTAAAAAATGATGTATGAGTTTTAGAATTGGCTCAGGGGTGGACTTCCATCAACTGGTAGAAAACAGGGACTTGTGGATAGGCGGAATAAAAATACCCCATATTAAAGGAGCACTGGGGCATAGTGATGCAGATGTTTTATTACATGCAATATGCGATGCAATGCTGGGTGCCGCTTGCCTGGGAGATATCGGAGTACACTTTCCTGATACGGCAGAAGAGTTTAAAAACATAGACAGTAAAATTCTTTTAAAAAAATCTTTTGATCTAATTACTGCTTCAGGGTATAAAATTGTGAATATAGATTCAACACTTTGCCTTGAGCAGCCAAAGATCAAAACTTTTATTCCTGCTATGCAACAAACTATTGCAAAAATTTTATCAATAGATATTTCTGATATTTCCATTAAAGCAACCACAACAGAAAAGATGGGTTTTATCGGCCGGGAAGAAGGATTGAAAGCATATGCAACCATCTTGCTTGAAAAATAATTTTCTCTATTTATAGATCGAATTTATAGCCCATTAAATTTTTGCAACCTTACCTTTGTAGCAATGGATGAAGTAATAATTAAAATTAAAAACAATTCTCCAAATCCACTTCCTGCATATGCAACACCTGGTGCTGCCGGGTTGGATTTAAGGGCAAATCTGGAAAATGCAATAACACTTAATCCATTGCAAAGGCAAATGGTACCTACAGGATTATTTGTAGAAATTCCGGAAGGATATGAGGGGCAAGTAAGGCCAAGAAGCGGTCTGGCAAATAAACAAGGCATAACCTGCTTAAATTCTCCGGGAACAGTTGATAGCGATTACAGAGGAGAGATTAAAATAATTTTAATAAATTTATCTCAACAGGAACAAATTATTAACCACGGTGATCGGATAGCTCAGATGGTTTTTGCTAAAATTGAAAAAGCAAAATTAGAATTGGTACAGCAATTGAATGAAACGCAGCGTGGCGAGGGCGGCTTTGGACACACAGGTATTAATTAGCATAAAACATACAAGTAATGAAGAATATTTTAGCAGTACTGACAGGGATTATTTTATTGTTTGGCATGTTCAGCTGCCGGTCAACCAAAAAATTACAGACAGCGGTAAATAAAAAGGATACAGTTGTTTTAGCTACGAAAGCTCCTTTGGCAAGTGATTCACTAAAAGCAGGTAAAGATTTAGTGCTAAACCTAAGGCGTAACAGGATAGATTATAAAACCTTTTCAGCAAAAATAAAAGTTGAGTATGAAGATGCAAAAGGTAAACAGCCTGATGTAAATGCTTTTGTGCGTATGAAAAAAGACAGCATTATCTGGATATCTATCAACGCAACATTTTTAAGTATTGAAGCTTTTAGAATATTGATAACAAAAAATAAAGTAATTATTTTAAACAAACTGCAAAAGCAAGTTGAAGAACATCCTTTTAGTTTTATTGAAGATATTGCCAAGATACCACTTGACTTTAGTACTCTGCAGGATATTATTGTAGGAAACCCTATTTATGTTGGCGATAAAGTAATAGGATACAAACAAACTGAAAACAGAATTTTGCTTTCTACAGTTGGTAAATATTTTAAAAATCTTCTTACACTTTCCTCCACAAATAATTTAGTGGAGAGAAGCAAGCTTGATGATCTTGATATTTCACTTAACCGAACGGGCGATCTTACTTATAATGATTATGAAAATAAATCAGGATTTAATTTTGCTACCAAAAGAGAAATTACTGTTGCTGAAAAAACCAAAGTTGATATTAAGCTCGATTTTAAGCAATACGATTTTAACACTGAATTATCATATCCATTTTCTGTTCCTAAAAATTATAAAACAAAATAACCGTTTTTTGTAAAGTGTTTTATTGCTGCACCGCAATTATCTTTTTAAATTATTTTTGTAATCCCTAAATTACCTGCATGCAAAAAATCATTTTTACAGCGGTTTGTATTTTCATTTTTAATTTACTACCCGTTGCCCAGGTAAATAAAGATGAACTTCAAAAGCAGCGCCAGCAGCTTAAAAGAGAGATTGAAGAAACAGAAAGGGTTTTAAATGAAACCAAAAAATCTACCAAAGAAAATGTTGGACAGCTATCCCTCATAAATAAAAGGCTCGATTTGCAGGGCAATGTAATAGATAACATCAGCGGGCAATTAAAGTTTATAGAGAATGATATTTATAAATCTCAAAGAGAAGTAAATAAACTTTCACGCATTTTAGATACCCTAAAGCAGGAGTATGCAAAGAGCATGGTTTACGCTTTTAAAAACCGTAACAGTTATGATTTTTTAAATTTTATTTTTTCCTCCTCCAATTTTAACGATGCAATAAAGCGCATAACATATTTAAAATCGTACCGCACTTACCGTGAACAGCAGGGAGAAAATATTATACGTACCCAACAGCTTTTACAACAGCGCATTGATGAGTTATCAGGCAATAAACAAAAAAAGAATATTGCCTTGCAGGAAAAAAATAAGGAACTGACTGTATTGGAAAAACAACAGACCGAAAAAGAAAAAATTGTAAGCAAATTAAAAGGAAGGCAAAAAGAATTGACCGCACAAATTACCAATAAGAGAAAGCAGGATGCAAGAATACGTGGAATGATAAATACCATGATTAAAAAAGAGATTGCCATTGCGAATGAAAAGGCAAGACTTAAAGCACTGGCTGATGCAAGGAATAATACAAAGTCTGATAATAATTCAAACGCAGTAAATACAAAGCCTGCTGTAAAAAAAGTTCCTAAAAAAACAGAAAGTGTATTAGTAACATCTGAAGCTGATAAATTACTGGATGCAAATTTTGAAAGGAACAAGGGCTCACTTCCCTGGCCGGCAGATGGCTTTATTTTAAGTCGCTTTGGCCCAAATGTTTTGGTAGACAGGGTGCAGTATGATAACCCAGGAGTTAGCATTGGCACAGCTGTTGGCGCAACCGTTAAGGCTGTGTTTGATGGCGAAGTAACCTTGGTAAACTCTATGGATGATAAACAGGTAGTGTTTATAAAACATGGTAAATATTTTACTGTATATAGTAATCTTTCATCTGCAAATGTGCAGCGGGGGCAAACCGTAAAAACGGGGCAATCAGTTGGCAGGGCAGGCGCAAATGATGATGGTCAGGGAGAAGTTGATTTAATAATAATGAAAGAAAATAATAATGTAAATCCTGAGCAATGGCTCAGAAGAAAATAGCCCCTACCCCCAACGGGGGAAGTTAGATTGGTTGTATATAATTATAAAAGAACTAATTATAAATGAAAATTTTGAATAAATAGACATGATTATAAGCTGTCCTCCACTCAAGATATATATCCTTTACTACTTCCCTTTGGGAAGGCAGGTGTAATTAATTTTCCAATTAAACATGTTGGGATGGGCTGCTCACAAACTTATTGTATAAAGCTTCATACTCAGGTACAATATTGTTAATA
>JBKJLG010000088.1:0-7904 GCA_046596995.1 Chitinophagaceae bacterium | reverse complement strand
GGGTTGGAAGTTTGCTGAGTATGAAATGAAAGGTGTGCCTGTTCGCATTGCAATAGGTGCAAGGGATATGGAAAAAAATATTGTAGAAGTTGCCAGAAGAGATACAAAAGAAAAAACGAGTGTTAGTATGGATGGGCTTGCAGAAACCATTCATATTCTGCTGAATGACATACAGGAAAATATTTACAGCAGGGCAAAAAAATTCAGGGATACAAATATTACCAATGCTGATACCTGGGAAGAGTTTGAAAAATTGTTAGATGGCAAAGGAGGATTTATTGCTGCACACTGGGATGGAACCGCTGAAACTGAAAATAAAATTAAAGAGTTAACAAAAGCAACTATCCGGTGTATTCCTTTACAAAATAATAAGGAAGAAGGAAAATGTATTTTAACCGGAAACCCAAGCAGCGAAAGGGTTCTGTTTGCGAGAGCTTATTAAAAATTTATATAGTTGCAAACCGATAATACTTTTGAAGAAGGAAAGGTCATCTTAATAAATAAGCCTTTTGACTGGACATCATTTGATGTTGTAAGAAAAATCCGAAACCTTATCAGGGTAAAAAAAGTTGGACATGCAGGTACATTAGATCCATTAGCGACAGGTCTTTTAATTGTTTGTACTGGTAAGTTTACAAAAAAAATAAATGAATACCAGGCACAGGAGAAAGAATATACCGGGACATTTACTTTGGGTGCGGTAACCCCGACATACGATCTTGAAAGTGAGCCCCAAAATTTTAAAGATTATTCTTTTGTAACAAAAGAATTACTGGAAGAAACAACAAAACAATTTGTGGGAGAAATAGAGCAGGTGCCACCAATTCATTCTGCTATTAAACAAAAAGGTAAGCCCGTTTATCTTTTAGCAAGAAAAGGTATTGATGTAAAATTAGAGCCAAGGAAAATTACCATTAAAGAATTTGAAATTATAAAAATGGAGCTCCCCGTCGTTTCCTTTAGAGTTGTATGCACAACCGGCACATACATCCGCAGCCTGGCAAATGATTTTGGGAAAGCTTTGGATTGCGGCGCATATTTATCAGCTTTATGCAGAACGAGAATTGGTGAATTTAAATTGGAGGATGCAATGAGTTTAAAAATGTTTGAAGACCTAATAAAAGAAAATGATTTAAAGTCTAATAAAGTTTCGGAAGTCTCCCCTTCAGGGGAGATTTAGAGGGGTTGTAATTTAAAATGGATAATCAATCCCAATTGTAAAATTAAAATTTTCGTATCTCCATTTTCTATTATCCGGTTTATTACCAAATAAATTTTTAAAACTGATGGAGGGAAATTGCCATCCGTTGTTTGTTGCAATATCCGGGCGCTTAAGCCTGAAGCCCATATCAAACCGCAAAAGAAAATAACTGAAATCAAGCCGGAAGCCAGTGCCGGCGGATATTCCCAACTGCTTATATAAGTCCCTGAATTTAAATTGTGTGCTGTCTGTGCCGCCACCGGGTTTTGTATTTTTAAAATTCCAGATGTTACCTGCATCCACAAACAATGCGCCTTTTAGCAAAACTACATTTGAAAAAAGTGGTGCAATATTGTAGCGGTATTCCGCATTTCCTTCCAATTGTATGTCCCCGGTTTTATCATTAAAAGTATTGCTGCTAAAGGGCGCCATCGCCTGTCCGCCTATGCCAATACCTCTTACCGGCCAGCCACGCATGCTGTTTGGTCCGCCGCCAAAATATTGTTTAAAAAAAGGCAGCGTAGTATCAGTTTTACTTAGCGGAACACCAACCCCTGCAAACAGCCTGAACACCACTGCCGATTTTGGATGGCTGATGGTATGGGTGTATTGCACATCTGTTTTTACAAACTGCTTAAGATTTTTTGAAATGAAATTACTTTTACCTGATTTTATAAATGCATCTTTTACTCTCCCCCATAACAACCCTGATTCTTCCACATTAAATTTAAATGTATTGCTCTTTAAAGGATTTTTTGCATTAACAAAAGTGGTTACATATCCTAAGTTGGATGACATTACCAGGGCAGTGTTAAAAGAATATCTTAAAAATGGAAATGTATTCAGTGTATTTTGAAATTGCATTGTGGTATTATATATTCTTCTAAAATCAAAATTAAAAATTGTCAGCGTCCAGCTGCGGTTGGCTCTTGCTGTCCATTGCAAACCAAAAGCAGCATTGAAAACCTGCTGGTTAAAAAAATTAATTCTTTTTATAAGAGAAGCATTGGTATTTATAAAAGACTGCTTTACCAGTAAATTTCTACGATTTATTTTTTTAAATGGAGTAACAAACCTGGGAAACAAAATGCTGTTGCTGTAACTGAGTTCATTTGAATTGATAAAGGAAGCTCCGCTGTTGCGCCGGCTGGTATTAAATTCTACCCCGGCACGTAAAGAGTTTGTCATGCGGATAGCTTCTTTATTTACATTTCTATTTACTATTGAAACATTTCCTGAAACGCCCAATAAATTTCCTGCGTTGGTGGCAGAAATACTTCCTGAACTGTTACTGCTTGCGGAGTAGCTTAATTCGATATCACCTTCAAACCCATATTTCTTTACGGGTGTAAGCTTTACAACAAGGTCAATTAAGTTGCTGTCTTTCTTCTCAATAATATCAATACCCGGCCCCTGCCAAACCCCAAGTTTGTAAAAGTTGTTGATGGTTTTATAATAATCCTCCTGCCGGTAAACATCACCTTTTTTCATATGCATATTATTTACCAGCAAATAATTTTTAAACAATTTTTTATGATAGCGTATAATATAACCACCTGAAATATTTTCTGTTAATGTGCTGTCAGTATATTGATCGCCGGGCACATAATCTGGTAAAATATAAATATTGTTTATGTAGAATTTATTAAGCCTTGTGGTGTCTTTTGGTTTGTTTAATAAAACCCCAAGCCTTATAGTTGGCTTATTGCGTTTTTCATTTGCCTCTGCAAGCAGGCGCAAAGCTTCAAAAGGGTCATCAGAAACTGTTGTTAATGCTTCAATGGTTGTATCACCCGTTATCCTTAATTCTTCGGTGGTTATTTTATAGTAGCCATTGTTTCTGTACAAATCTATAAGCCTGTTTGTTTCTGCAGAAACGGCAGCTTTTGTAACCGGCGCATTTTTGCGAAGCGGTGATTCATTTTTTGTTTGCAGGGCAAGTTGTTGTAGTTCCGGCTTAACTAACAAATACGCTAAAGTGTCTATCAGTGTGCGTTTGCCGGCTATTACATCGTATGTGGTAGTAACTCTTTTTTGTACACCATTTTTCGCTGTATCTATAAAAAATTTATAGGATGCTCTTGCGCTGTAAAACCCAATATTAACCATAGAAAACACCATATTTTCTGCAGATGACATTGCTGCAATTGTATCAAACACCGGGGGACGATCAATATAATGAAGCACAAATGCAACATCTTTTATTCTTACTTTCGAGCTGTCGTTTAGCTGAGTATTTAATCTTGATTTAATGATCACTTTTTCATCCGGTGTAATATCATCAGCTACGAGGTTAATAATATTTTCATACACAAAAGGTTTGTCCTTTTGATATTTACGTACAACTGTGCAATTAGAAAAAATAATTGCAGTAAAAAAAAGTAAAAGAATACAGGAAGAATAATTTTTTTTATCTGAGTTTTTAAAAGCCATAAATGCAGCCAATGTTGAGCAAAGCGATTGTCAAATATATTCAAAGTTTAGCCCATAAAAAAGTACGGGACGAGGATGGAGTGTTTATGGCAGAAGGCACAAAGGTTGTTGAAGCGCTTTTGATTTCAGGAAAGTTTAATTGTAATATGATCTGTGCATTGCCGGGATGGTTTATTGAGCATCGTAGCCTTTTGAAAAAAATTTCCGAAGAAGATCAGTTGGAAATTACTGAATTTGAATTGCAAAAAATTTCTTTATTGCAAACACCTAATAATGTTGTTGCCGTTTTTTATAAAAAAGATGAGGAAGCAATTATTCTTAAAGATAATATTTCTCTAATGCTTGATGGTCTTCAGGATCCGGGAAACATGGGAACCGTTATTCGTACTGCTGATTGGTTTGGCATAAAAAATATTATATGCAGCAAAGAGTGTGTTGATTGTTACAACACAAAAGTAGTGCAGGCTACCATGGGTAGTTTGGCAAACGTAAATATTATTTATACTGATCTTGTAAATTTTATTGAACAGAATAATGGTGTAAAAGTTTATGCCACGGCATTACAAGGAAAAAATATTTTTACACAAAAAATTAAAGAAGGAATTGTTTTAATAGGTAACGAAGGGAAAGGCGTTTCAAATGAGTTGATGATAAGGGCAACAACAAAAATAAACATACCCAAAATAGGAGAGGCAGAATCATTGAATGCTGCAGTAGCCACTGGTATTATTCTTGCTCAAATAACTTCAGGTAATTAATTCACTTATTTTTTTTGCAATGGTAATTTCCGAATAATTATTGATCGCTTCGTGCTGAGCAAGCGCAGCCAAATCTTGTGCCTTAGCAGGATTGTTTAAAATCCATTCAACCTTTTCGCAAAAGCTGTTGATGTTTTCTAATTCATACAACAAACCAAATTTCCCCTTGCCCAAAATCTCTGGGCTGCCACCTTTGTTGCTGGCTATAACCGGCACTCCTGCTGCCATTGCTTCCACTGTTACCATTCCAAATGTTTCACTGTACGATGCCAGCGCAAAAATATCTATGGCATTGTAAAAAAGATGCACATCGCTGTTGTGTTCTCTTACATGTACAATTTTTTCAAGCTTTTCATCTACAATCATTTTTTTTATTTCAGAAAAATATTGTTGCCCGTCTGTGTCATTTATGGTGGGAGAGCCAACAATTAATAATTCAATGTCTATATTTCTGTGTCTTAATTCACGTATTGACTTCACCAAAAAATCCTGTCCTTTTTTTCGGTCAATCCTGCCCAAAATACCTATCAGTGGTGCTGTTGTGTTAATGTCAAGTTTTTTTAATGCTTCATCTTGGCTGTATTTTTTGGTAATAAAATTCTCTATATCAATCCCTAGTGGAATTATTTTAATTCTTTCCTGCGGAAATTTTGTTTTCTCTAATACTTCTTTTTTTAAATATGGCAAAGGGCATACCCAATATTGCAAGGCTTTGTAGCGTAGTGTATGTAAAAAATCTTTTTTATCAATGCCAACCTGCATTTGCTGCTGGTATATAATTTTTAAATCTTTTAAAAAAAATCTTTTGGTGATAGATAAAAGATCTATATCCCTGTTACTGATTATGATGGCTGTATCAATGGTTTCTTTTTTTAAAATGCGGGCAAGTTTAAAAGCATTTTTAAAATCAAAATACTTTTTGGGAGACTTTAATGATGTTGTATTTGCGAAATTTTTTGTTGCTTCTTCATTTAGTTTTGTTTCCTCTCTTGTAATAAAAAGAATGGAATAACCCATCTTTTCAAATTGCCTGGCAAGTTTTAAAGTATTTAGCTCTAAGCCGCCCCAGCCAGTTGATGTAATTACAAATGCAATCTTTTTCATAATTGTATCAGCGAAATTGAATGGCTTTAACCGGGTTTACTTTTTTAATAAGTATGGTGGGGATAATCAAAAGTATAAAGCAAATTAAAAGTGTTGCAGCATCTACAGCTACAACCTGCCACCACACAACATCTGCATGTGCTGTGCTCATATAATAAGCCTCTTCATTTAATTTGATAAACCCGGTTTTTTCCTGCAGGTAGCAAATGCCCAGTCCTAAAATGGTGCCGAACACAATTCCGGTTACTGCAATAATGGTAGTATTAAATAAAAATATTTTTTGAATGCTCCAGTCGGTTGCACCAAGCGCTTTTAATATGCCGGTCATTTTAGTTCTTTCCAAAACAAGAATAATAAGGCAAGTAATTAAATTTACAACAGCCACTACCATCATTATTGAAAGTAAAAGCGTTTTTATTCTTCCCTGCAGATCAAGCCAGTCAAAAATATTAGGATAAATTTCTTTAATGGTCTTGCTATACCATTTATCGGGTAATGCATTTGCGGTGTATAAATAATTATTTACTGAGTCTGTCTGCTTATAATCTTTTAAAAAAATTTCATAGCCACCAATATCGCCAGGCATCCAGTTGTTAAGCCTCTGTATCATCTTTAAATCTCCCAGGCTAAAATTTTTATCATACTCATCAATACCTGTTTTAAAAATACCAGCAATCATAAGTCTGCGTGCTCTTTTGCTGCCATCACTCTCTATAAAAAAAATATCCACACTATCATTAATATTTACATTTAACTGGTTAGCTGTATAGGCTGAAATATTTATTTCCTTGCTGTAACTGCTGTCTTTAAAAGAAAGCCATTTGCCTTTTATTAAAAAATTATTTATCCGGCTAAAATCAAAACTCTCATCTATACCTTTTAATAAAACGCTTTCAATATCCTGTTTGTATTTTATAATGGATGATTTGGTGGCATACCGCTCTACACTTTTTACCTGGTTAATATTTCTTATAAAATTTTCTATGGTGTCATTTTTTTGTATCGGGTATTCTTCTGCAATGTTAGCCTGCGGCAGAATACTTTGCTGTACCCGTATGTGTCCCCAAAAACTGAAAACTTTATTGCTGATAACATTTTGGAAGCCGTTAACAAAGCTTAATGCAACTATCATAACCGTTACACTTATCATGGTAGCAGTAATTGCGAGCCCGATTATAAAGCGTGAAAAAGTTTTTTGCCTGGTAAAGGCAATTCTTTTTGCTATAAAAGATGAAATACTCAAACGGCATACTTTTGGTATCTTGTAAAACTAATTTTTTTAAATCATTTAGATGTACGGAGGCAAATTGTTTGCAAAATTTTTTCTACTATTCTTTTTCTTTAGCAGTGTTCTGGCGCATAGCCAGGTGGCTGACAGTATTTATAAAAATTACATTAAAACAGTTCGCTTTCACACTTTGGGTAATCAGCTTTCATTACCGGTATTAAATTTAAATGGTAACGATCAGGTTGAGTTGCATTTTGATGATTTAGAGGGAGGATTAAAATATTACTATTACACTTTTCAATTATGCAACAGCAATTGGAAGCCTGTAAGCCTTAGCCAATTTGATTATTTAAAAGGGTTTACACAAATGCGGATCAACAATTACCGTTTTTCTTCTGTTACATTTTCAAAATATACCCACTACCAGGCAACAATACCCGACAGAAATTTAACGCCATCCCGTTCAGGCAATTATCTTTTGAAAGTCTATTTAGATGGTGATACGGCTAAGTTAGCTTTTACAAGAAGATTATTGGTTATTGAGAACCGGGCAATTATTTCCGGGAGTGTTATACAACCTTTTACACCACTGTATTTTCGCACACATCAGCGATTGCGCTTTAATATAAACATAGATGGTTTAAATGCATTTAGCGCCAGCCAGCAGGTAAAAGTTGTTATCCTTCAAAATAACCGTTGGGATAATGCAGTGGTAAATATTGCTCCAACTTTTGTAAGAAGCAATACACTGGAATATAATACAGATGACAATACATTATTTGCGGCGGGTAAAGAATGGCGCTGGCTCGATCTTAGGGATTTTCGTTTACAATCAGACAGGGTTGAAAAGGCATCTTATAAAAAAAATAGTACAGAAGTTTATGTAAGACCCGATGCTGATAGATCTGCAGAGCGATATGTTTACTTCCGTGATCAAAACGGAATGTATTCAGTTGAAACTACACAAAGTATAAATCCGTTTTGGCAAAGTGATTATGGCATGGTGCATTTTAGTTTTATGCCTGCCGGCGGAGAAGCCTTTGCCGATAAAGACATCTATCTTTTCGGACAATTAACTGACTATGCTTTAACCGATAGTTTAAAAATGAATTTTAATAAGGATAGTAAAAAATATGAAACGAAACTTTTTTTAAAACAAGGATATTACAATTACTCTTAT
>JBKJLG010000205.1:0-4124 GCA_046596995.1 Chitinophagaceae bacterium | reverse complement strand
TCAGCAATAAATTTTGCCAGTGTTGTTTCTCTTATAATGGGTCTGCCTTCTGTTACATTGTGCACCTGTGTTTGAGCAACCATGTAGGTTGTGCCTGTTTTTTCAACAGTGGCATTTGCAAAGTAATTAATTGCTGTACCATCAAATGATGCAAGCGGATAAACATTTACACCAGCGCCATTTGCTGCTCTTCCAATATAATCAGCGGTTTTATTTTCAGCTTTACTTTTTCTGCCATAGCCAACAGCCAGTGCAATTACATTGGGATGTATGCCGGGAAGTATTAGTACAGGAACTTCAACACTTTTTCCGTTAACGGTAATTTTAACTACAGGTTTTTGTGGTTCTACTTCGTATTTATCTGTATCATTCCTGCTGAAAATATCAATGCCAAATAATGATTTGCCCATCGCAGGAGAGATCATTGCATAATTATCCCATGTAGCTTTGGAAATAGGATCAGGAAGCTCCTGCAACCATGGGTTGTTTGCATGATTGCCTGTACCCAATGATATTTTTTGGTATAATACCACTTCAATTTCCGATCCTTTTACTGAATTAATTTTTGCGGTGGCGTCTGCAACATTGCCGGTAAATGTTCCACCAGACATTGTAGTAGTAACAATTACCTGATTTATTATACCGGTAGAATCTGTATTGTTATTTTGAGATGAGCCTGCGGCCTTAGCTACACCATCCTGCAAAGCAGTATTAAAATTATCGGCGCTGCCTAATTTTGCAGTCCAGTAATTTTTAAAATAAGTATGATAGTCAACAGTACCGCCACTCCATGCAAGCAAAGAATCCTGGAACTGTCTTGTTTTAAATAAAGGATGTATAAGTGGTTGTATAAAACTTACGTGACCTGTTTGCGGCTCTGCATCTCCCCAACTTTCCAGCCAGTGATGAGAGGGAAGAATATATTTACAATGCTCTGTTGTTTCATCCATTTTTTCGTTGAATGAAATGGTGACAGCACATTTTTTTAAGCCGGTAACAAATTTATCTGCAGCCAAATAACTGTATGCAGGGTTAGCGCCGTAAACCAGTAACGCACCAACACTTCCTGCATTAAGATCGTTTACCAGTGTTGCAAAATCTGCATCTACGCCTTGGCGGTAATTTACTGTAGAAGACCAGTCAATTGTTTTGCCGCCTGCGCCAATTGCATCATTAATGGCATTTACAATTGTCTGTACATTGGGGTCATTGCTTCCGCATACAACCAGGGCTGCGCCTTTGTTTGCTGATAATTCTGCGGCAGCTTTTTTTATTCCTTCTGCAATTTTTCCTTTTAAGTTTGATGAAGTGCTTCCACCAAGTGCAGATAGCAAAGCCAAGGCAACTGCTCCCGTTTCTGATGGCTTGTGCAAATATCTTTCATCAGCATTTGCGCCTGTTAAGCTCATGTAGCTTTCAAATTGAAAGTGCTTGCTCATGGCAGGTTTCTCTTCATTGATAACCCGGTTGGTGGCGTATTGATTTGAAAAAACGACTGGACTAAGCCAAGTGCCTAAAAAATCTGCCCCAAGGCTTACTATAACTTTTGCATTCTCAAAATGATAAGAGGGTATTGCTTTTTTCCCATAAGAAGCCTGGTTCGCCGTTATCATTCCGCTGTAAGAAACAGCATCGTATTGTACATGGCGGCTGCCCGGATATTTTGCAAGGAATTCAGAAATTATTTGTGTTGTACTGGGTGAAGATAAAGAGGAGGTTAATAAAACCAAAGGCTTTCTATTTGCAGCAAGATCTGCAGCAATTAATTTGTCAATAGCTTCAAAGGTTGCTTCTTTACCGCCAGCCATCGGGTAGCGAAGGCGTGAGGTATCATATAAATCTAACACCGAAGCCTGCACCTGCGCTGAGGTTCCTCCATTGGTAAGTGAGGAAAGAGTATTGCCTTCAATTTTAATTGGCCTACCTTCTCTTTGCTTTACTATTACAGGTATAACATCACCATCACTTATATAAGTAGAAGCATAATGGTTAGCAATACCCGGAATAATATCGTCACGCTTATTTAAAAAAGGAACACTTTTACGGACCGGCATTTCACAACTGGCAGCCAATGCAGCAGCGGCTGTACTAAAACCAACATATTTTAAAAAATCACGGCGGGGTGTTTTGGCATCAAGCAAATTTTCATCTATGTCCAGCTCTTCGCTAAACTCATTATCAACAGATTTTTGGTAAGCCTCTGTTTTATTCAGTTCCCCAAAACTTTGCCAGTACTTTTTTTGCTCCATATTACCGTTTATTTGTTAACCCGTTAAACGTTTATCCGGATTAACCGATTAACTGCCTTGTGTGTTAATAGTGACATTTTTGACATTCCGTTCCACCTATTTGTTCAACAGTTACACTGTCGTATTTTTTATTTTTTATATCCTCATGAAACTTCTCGTAGATACTGTAAAATTTATTGCCGTGGCCTTTGCCATCATTAAACTGCACTTTGGTTTCTCTATGACAATTGATACACCAGCCCATGCTTAAATCAGAGAACTGTGCAACTTCACCCATTTCCTGAATATTTCCATGACAGGTTTGGCATTGCTGCTGCCCTACTTTTACGTGTTGTGAGTGATTAAAATAAACATGATCTGGCAAGTTGTGGATTCTAACCCATTCGATTGGCTTGCCGGGCTTATCATATTTTTTTGTGTCGGGGTTCCAGCCTGCATACTCGTATAGTTTTTGTATTTCTGCTGTGCCATTAACTGAAGAGCCATCTTCTCTTTTTAAGGGTTCGCCCTGGTAATCTTTAATAGCCACATGGCAGTTCATACAAACGTTTACCGAAGGAATATTAGCATGCTTGCTATCCTGTGCACCACCATGACAATACAAACAACTTATTTGGTTTGTACCGGCATGAACTTTATGAGAATAATAAATGGGTTGTTCAGGCTGATAGCCCTGCATTCTTCCAAGACCTACTGCTGCATTAATGGTAATGTAGCCACCAATTAAAAACAGTACTATAATACCCAATAATAAATACGCTTTGTTTCTGTAAAAGGGAACAGGATTGGGTGAGCGGATGCCCTGCTTTTCGTCAGTTAATTTTTTTAGATTACTATTTACCTGTAATAATATAAAAGCAATTATAGCCAGTATAAGTGTGAGTAAACCGTATAATAATGAGTTATCATCTTCTCCTGAAGTTTTTCCACCAGTAGTTTTGGTCCCTGCGGCATCAGCAGGCTTTTCATATTTATCTGCCCAATCTAATATTGCATCAATTTCTTCATTCTTTAGATCAGGGAAAGCCGTCATTACAGAATTATACTTTGCATATAATTGCATAGCATAGGGATCCGTATTAATCATTGATGTAGTGTTATGAATCCATTTGTACACCCAATCTTTGGCTAAGCCTGCTGCGGCTTCCCTTGCTCTGGCTCCTTTTAATGCAGGACCTGTATAATCTGCATCGGGCTTATGGCAGCTTGCACAATACGATTTAAATAATGCCTGCCCATCCTGTGCTGATAAATAATTATTGGAGCTAAATAGAAAAATAAGGAAAATTCCTGCGGTAGCTTTACCTATAAATCTTCTGTAATGGTTCATGCTCTAAAACGTCTTTGTCAAGATGTAAAATCCTTTTGCTGCGTGCAAAAATAAGTCAGGATGTTGATAAACTGTTAACATTTTAAAAATTTTTTTCTCTTTTACTGGCCTGCATTTCAGTTAGTTTGCCGCGGGTTTGATATTTAATTGTCATTTATTTGTAATCTGTTTTATTGAGATTTTTAATACCGCTGATATGCTTATTTTTAAAGCGACTTTATAAAATTTTTGAGAAGCCGCTAGATTCTTTTATGGCATTACAAATGCAGAATAAACAAATAAATATTGCCATTTTTGCCTCTGGTGCAGGCACCAATGCCCAAAAAATAATTGACCATTTTAAAAATGATAATCTTATTAAAATTGGTTTGATTGTTTGTAATAAAAAAGATGCAGGTGTTTTAAAAATTGCTGAGAAAGAAAAAATTCCATCACTATTTATTGAAAGAAAAAATTTTTATGAAGATGGATATCTTGCCGCGTTGGAACATTACAATATTGACTGGATAGTGCTTGCAGGCTTTTTGTGGAAAGTACCGTTAATG
>JBKJLG010000055.1:0-5087 GCA_046596995.1 Chitinophagaceae bacterium | reverse complement strand
TTGATGATATCATAACTCATGGATAATCCTAGTCCTGTTCCCTGCCCAGTTGGTTTGGTGGTAAAGAAAGGCTGAAATATTTTATCCAATACTTTTTGTGGAATGCCCATTCCGTTGTCTTTTACCTTTATTTCGATTCTATCCCGTCCGCCCATGGCATCCGGGCGAGCATTTATTTTTTTTGTACTTACTAAAACAGTTGGGTCGTAATCCAAACCAAGAAGGTTTTGAAAACCTTCTTGGTTTATAGAACGCTTTTTTTCTGCTACTGAATAAAATGCATTGGTGAATAAATTTAAAAGCACTCTACCAATATCCTGTTTTATAATATTTATCATTCCCAAATGCTCATCAAAGTCTGTTTGCATTGTAGCATTGAATGATTTGTCTTTTGCCCGCAAGCCATGATAACTCAATCGTAAATATTCATCTGCTAAAGCATTTATATCTGTTGATTCTTTTTGATTTGTGCTGCTTCGGCTATGTTGCAGCATACCTTTTACAATG
The DNA here is from genome assembly GCA_046596995.1 of Chitinophagaceae bacterium. Classification (GTDB taxonomy): domain Bacteria; phylum Bacteroidota; class Bacteroidia; order Chitinophagales; family Chitinophagaceae; genus Ginsengibacter. The sequence goes on along the minus strand of JBKJLG010000055.1, from coordinate 4,580 downwards.
GAATCGGCACGCTTACCGTGATGAACAATTTTTTGCAGGTTATCTTTAATATTAGAAGAAATCGAAATAATTTCTTCCCTATCACTTTTTAATATAGCCTCCTCCATCTCATCCACTAACTCTGTGGTTACTTCGGAGAAATTATTTACAAAGTTTAACGGGTTTTGTATTTCGTGTGCAATGCCTGCAGTAAGCTCACCCAACGAAGCCATTTTTTCTGATTGTATCAATTGATGTTGAGTAGCTTTTAATTCTTCGATAGATTTTTTTAATTCGCCTGTGCGTTCTTCCACTTTGCTTTCCAGTTCTACTTTTTGCTGGGTCATTAATTCTGTTCTTTCCCTTTCCCTGTCCAGTGCCTGTAATGTAAGTTGCTTGCGCAGTAAGGCATACTTCTGAACAAGTATCCAGGTGAAAACAATCGTAAACCACGTAACACACCACATTTCAATAATGGTACTGTTCTCCTGCATCCAGGTGGCGAATTTTGGAGTGATTACTCCAAACATACTAAGTGAACCATAGATGCTTACTACTCCGTAATAAAATCCCCAAAGAAAAAAAGCAGGCAATGCACCAGCCACTGAAAGGGTGGTAAAGGAATCCTTTTCTTTTTTTGGTAATAAAAAACTTAAGAAAAGACATATCATCAACAAAGTAAATGTTATATCATTTACTAAGTTGGGAATCCCTTTCCAATGAATGGACAATCCGGGGATTAATAAAAATTGCAATGTTGTGGCGAGTAACCACAGTAAACCCAGAAATAAAATTACCTTATCCCATCGTGGATAATACCTGCGTGTTTTTAAAAACTCCCTTACAAATAATACCATGGAAAAAAAACATACAGCACCAAAAATAAATACTGCAAAAATTATGGAAAATTCCCGCTGCTCCTGAAACATGAGGTTAGGCGTAAAATTTAAGTACCATAAACCTTCAGTAAGTTGAAACAAGGCGAAATAGAGATAAAGCTTCTCTTTATTAATTCTAAAGAAAAATATATTTATTAAAAACCCAAAAAGTAAAATCCCGCCAATAAAACCATTTCGAACATCACCATTATATCGCTCCGAAACAGCATTGACTACATTTTTATACGAAGCTCCTGGAAATGAAAAAGTAAATGCAAGTCCTTGATTTGATTTATTTCTATAGAGGTAAGTTCTTTTATAAACAGTGACTTGTTCATTTTCCGCCATTGCAAATGGAATGGAAGCAAATGTTTTATACCCGTTGCGTTTACTCCAAGGCACAATATTTCCGCTTACATAATGTTCTGTTTTACCATTTGAGCGAATAATGTAGAGATCATACTGGTCTGCAAAGGGCGTATTATAAATTATTACCTCAAAAGATTTTCCTGTACTATTTTTTAAAATAATTTTTTGCCAATAGGTATGCAGGGGTGCATATCCTAAATCATTCTTTGCATTATTAGTATGAAACAGGTTGTTGAATGTTTCATTTCGAATCTGATCAAAAGTGAATTTTCCGCTTGTATCTTCAAGCATGAGAAAGTGAGTGTCGGGAAGTTTGGCAGGAGTATCAACTTTAATTTCATATACAGGTAGCGGCAATTGCTGCGCAAAAATTGAAGCACTAAAAAAAATTAATGAAAGTAAAAGCAGCAGTTTAATTTTCATTTGTTGAATTTATACATTTTATTTTACCGGTAACTCAATAATAAACTCTGATCCTTCAGCCTCTTTTGTTTCCACTTTAATTTCTCCGCCATGTGCTTTGATGATATCATAACTTATCTGAATCACGGATTTATATGGATTGAATAATTTCACTGATTTTATTTAAAGAACGAGACGTTTAAAAGTCAAGCTTTTGCTCCCAAAGTTAATTAGCAAAGCCACTTCAAGTTTATAAGCTTTGAGGTAATTCAATACTTGCGCCAGATGAACATCTTCTAATGCTATTATCGCCTTTAATTCTACCAATACTTTACCTTCCACAACAAAATCAGCTCTTCTTGTTCCAATTGGTTCTGAAAGCTGCTTATAAAATATTTCCTGTTCAATTTCCCGAACATAAGTCAGCCCAGCTTGGGACAATTCCCAGGCCAATGCCCTTTGGTAGATTACTTCCTGAAACCCATTTCCTAAGAACTTATGCACTTCAAAGGAAGCCCCGATAATTTTTTCAGTAATGTCTTTATATTTTAATTCGCTATTCATTTTTCAAATCAGTGCAATCTTGTAATCTTTATAATCCGTGATTCAGACATTAGGCAATTGGATAATAAACTCTGACCCTTCACCCTCTTTTGTCTCCACTTTTATTTCTCCGCCATGTGCTTTTACAATATCATAGCTTAAACTCAAACCTAATCCTGTTCCTTGCCCAGTGGGTTTAGTGGTAAAGAATGGTTGAAATATTTTATCTAATATTTTTGGGGGTATGCCGTTGCCGTTGTCTGAAATTTTTATTTCAACCTGATTATTTATTTTTTTTGTTTGAACTGAAACAGCGGGTTCGTAATTTAAACCAAGAAGGTTTTGAAAACCTTCTTGGTTTTGTAACTTCTGTTTTTCATTCACAACATAGAAAGCATTCGTTAGCAAATTCAATATCACTCTGCCAATATCCTGTGGGTTAATATTTATTTTTTCTATTGATGTATCAAAATCAGTTTTAATTGTTGCATTAAATGATTTGTCTTTTGCACGTAAGCCATGATAACTCAATCGTAAATATTCATCTGCCAAGGCATTTATATCAGTTAGTTCTTTTTTATCAGTGCTGGCTCTTGAGTGTTGCAACATTCCTTTTACAATTGCATCGGCACGCTTACCATGGTGGCTTATTTTTTCTTCATTATCTATCACATCATCTGCAATTGATCTTACTTCTTGTAAATTTCCTTTATCAATTTCGTCTTTCATTTCTATAAGCAACTCTTTATTTACTTCAGAGAAATTATTTACAAAGTTTAACGGGTTTTGTATTTCGTGTGCAATACCTGCTGTGAGTTCACCAAGCGAAGCCATTTTTTCAGATTGAATTAATTGTTGCTGTGTCATCTTAAGATCCTTCAAAGTATCCTGAAGCGTTTCAAAAGATTGAGCATTATATAAAGCTGCGGAAGCATAAGATGCAAGTGTTTTTAAAATATCCAGGTGATATTGCGAATAGGCATTTTCACTGAAGGATTGAACGGTAACGAGACCAAAAACTTTTTCTTTAACAATCAGTGGAAGATAAATAAAAGATATGGGTACAGAACTTAGACTTCCATCTTCCAGGGCTCCGCTTTCTTCTATATAATCATTAATATAATTTGAATATTCTTTTCTTATATCATTGATAAATATTTCCTTTTTATTTTCAATACACCACACAGGCAATTGATTTTTATTTTCCATTGTTCGCTGGTAAGGTTGGTAACGTACTCCCTTTTCAATGGCAAGCCGATACTCAATAGTTTCATTTTCGGGATAATAAATACCAATACCAAAAATGCTGGCATCCATTAATTCATTAACCTTCTCATATACTGTATTTAAAATGGTATCAAGGTTGAGTGTTGATGTAATTTCCTGCCCTATCTTACTTAACACGGATACACTGTTATAGGATTGTTCCAGTTCTGAAGTTTTCTTTTCAAGCTCTTCATTTTTATCTTTCATCACCACATTAGTCAGACGGTTGATCTCTGTTTCCTGCTTTAGTTTTTCCATTTCATGCTGAATGCTTAGATACTTTTGCTTGGTTTCCTGTTCGTCTTTAAAGACCTCTGATTTATATTTATGAAATAGCTTGTAATGATGAACGAACAATTCAAAATTCTTTGTTTGCTGATATAACTCAGCAAAAGCTTCATGAGCTTCATAAATTACAACCTTTGCCTTAATACTTTCTCCTACATCAAGCGACTCCTGTAAGTATTTTATTGCATCATCAAATTTATTTTGGCTCAGAAATATTTTTCCTACATGCCTGAGTGAACGAGCCATGCCTACCTTATAACCAATTTCTTTGTGAATGTCAATACTCTTTAAAAAATACTCTTTAGCTTCTTCCGGTTTATTTTGTTTTACCAGAATATCTCCAATACCTCTAAGTGCATAGCCAAGATTTCTTTTTTCATTTTTCTGTTCACTCAAATGAAGGCATTCTAAATAGGTTTCGTATGCTTTATCAATTTGTTCATCATTCCTGTATATTGCAGCAAGGCTTTCAAGGATAGAAGATTCAAGACTGAAATTTTTTAACTCCCTGCACAGTGTTAAAGCCTTTTGAAGAAATTCAAGTCCCTTTTTATTATCACCTAATAAACTATATATGTACCCCGCGCCATTATAGGCATAGGTCACAGCTTCATTATTACCTGCTTCTTCCCCATGTTGTAATCCCTGTAAAAAATAATCAAGCCCTTTGTCATAATCTCCCATGTAATAATAAATGGCTCCGGTAGATACCAATGCCTGTGATTCTCCGCTTTTATCCCCTAACTCTATAAACATATCCAGCGCCTGTAATGAATGTGATAAAGCAGTTTCAAGGTTTGAGAGGTAACGATTGCTAACACCAATATTCCTGATGGAATAAGCAAGACCTTTTTT
>JBKJLG010000003.1:0-7412 GCA_046596995.1 Chitinophagaceae bacterium | reverse complement strand
GGCGGGGGATTAGATGTAAGATTATTTGCAGGAAAGTTTTTTTATCTGGGAGACAAAACTTTTCTTAAACAATTTGAAACAGATGCCTACCATCTTACTATGACAGGGCCAAAGGGTTATGAAGACTATACTTACAGTAATTACTTTGCCGGCAGAAATGAATATGATGGCTTTTCAGCAAAACAAATTATGGTAAGAGATGGAGCCTTTAAAGTAAGGACAGATCTGCTTGCTTCAAAAATTGGTAAAACAGATAACTGGTTGGTTGCGGCAAATTTTAAAACTGGCCTTCCTGAAAAAATAAACCCTCTTAATATCTTACCTATAAAAATTCCTATAAAATTATTTTTCGATGTTGGTACGTATGCAGAAGCATGGAAGAAAGATGCAGCTTCAGGAAAATTTGTTTACGATGGGGGATTACAGGTATCTCTCATAAATGATCTTATAAACATTTACCTGCCTTTGGTATATAGCAAAGTGTATAGAGAGTATTTTAAATCTACTACAACAGGAAATCTATTTTTAAAAAATGTTTCTTTCAGTATTGATCTTCAGCATTTTACTTTTAAAAAGCTAAACAATCAAATTCCATTTTAATTGATAAAGTATTTAGCCCATAAAGAAATAGACAAAGAAAAATGGGATAATTGCATAGATGAATCCTGTAACCGAGTTATATATGCAAAAACTTTTTGGCTTAATGAAATGTGCAAATGGGACGCATTGGTGTTAAATAATTACGAGGTTGTAATGCCGATTACATGGAACCAGAAATACGGATTTTATTATTTGTACCAGCCCTACTTTACAAAACAACTTGGCGTATTTGCAAAAACAATCACGCCTGAAATGGTGAATACATTTCTTTCAGCTATCCCGGCAAAATTTAAATTATGGGATATTGATTTAACGGAGAATAGCCGTGATGAGGAGATAAGGCAATTGAAAAAAATAGTTTTAAAAAAAAGAACGAATTATTTTTTGCAGCTTGATAAATCATACGGGGAACTTTACAAAAATTACAAACGTTTATGTCACCGCATGTTGCAGAAAGCAAAAGAGAATGAAATCAACATAGTAAAAAATGTTGACCCTATTGATGTGATTAGTTTTTACAAACAAAATTATAAGCATGATAAAGATATTTCAGAAAATATCTATACTAAATTATACAATGCTGTTTCCGTGGCATTTAAAAATAAACAGGCTCATACTTATTTAGCTAAAACAAAACAGGATGAAATAATTGCAGCTTATATTATTCTAAAAGATGAAAAAAATATCTACTCCTTAATAGGGGGCAGTAATAAAAAAGGTAAGGAAGTTGGCGCTTTTTATCTTTTAACTGATGCTGCAATTAAAGATAATGCTGATAGCAAACTAACTTTCCGCTTTGAAGGTTCTGATAAAAAAGGAATTGCATTTTTCAATTCTCAATTTGGCGCATTGCCTGATGAATATTTTCACCTTTACTACAACAACCTTCCCTGGCCGCTAAGCTTTTTAAAATGATAAATACTTTGTTCACTCTTTTGCAAAACAAATTTATTTGCGTATAACCCTGCAAATACCGCTTCTTTAGCCTTTGCAGAATGTGTTTCAATCATAACCTCAGCAATATTCTGCAGCCAGTTAGTATTACCAGAAAACATATTTTCTTCCGCACCTTCAATATCGATCTTTATCAATTCTATATTAGTTATGTCTTTTGTATTTAAAATATTTTGCAACAAGACTGTTTTAACAGCTACGCAATTATCGCCAGAATATTTGTGAACCAATTTTGAATTGTATTTTAATTTCTGTTGTGCCAAAAACATTTCTCCATCTGCTTTTGCCAGTGCAGCTTCAACAAGCTCCACAGCACCTGATGCTATTTGTTTTGCAAGATTTAATTTAAATATTACAATATTTTCGGGATCAGGCTCAATGCATATTATTTTTGCATTTCTATATTTTAATAAAAAGTAAACAGTAGCAAGACCAATATTGGCGCCGGCATCAATTATAAAACAAGAAGCATTATTCCCGTCCGTTTTGTAAACTTTTTTAAAAAATATTTCATAAAAAATATCAATATCGCCGCTATACGTTCTTAAATATATTGTTCGTAGCTGATTGTTTAAATTAACACTATATTTTACAATTGCATTAAAGTTAAAAGACAATTTATTTTTATTCCACTTATATTTTTTAGTAAACCAAACCAGCTTAATAAATGAGGAGAGATCAGCCGTTATTGTATAGCAGAATATGAATTTTTTAAATGCAGTTCTTATTTTGTTAATGAATTGCATTAACCCGCAATTTTACTTTCTGCAAAGGCAAGATCATCCTGGGTGGTGATCTTAATATTGTTTTCTTCACCTTCCACCAAATTTATCCTTAGCCCAAAAGCCTCTACCACAGCGGCTTCATCTGTAAATTTATCTTTGTAATCAATTTTATAGGCAGCCAGTAAAATACGGCTATGAAAAGTTTGCGGCGTTTGCACCAGTTTAACTTTATCTCTTTCCAGGGCTTCATTTCCTCCTTCCGTAATAATTCTTACACTGTCTTTACTGGCAATTGCAGGTATGGCTGTGCCAAAATCTTTTGCAGCCTCATAACAATTATGAATGAGTTGTTTTGATAAAAGGCAGCGAACACCATCGTGTACAAAAACAATGCTGTCTTCATTAATCAGGCTGAGCCCGTTTCTTACTGAATGAAATCTTGTTCTTCCGCCTTCACAAATTTGTATGCGGCTGTTATCAAAATAAGCATCAATAATTTCCTGCCCTTTTGCCAAATGATCTGCAGGCAAAACAAGCATTATAGTAAGATCATCAAAAGCTTTTAAAAAAGCATCAATAGTATAAAATAAAACGGGTTTATTTTTTAAAAGCAAAAATTGCTTCGGGATGTTGCTGTTCATTCTTGATCCCGAACCAGCCGCCACAATTACAGCAAATTTTTTCATGTAAATTATTTACGCTTACTCACTTTTATAAATTGCTATTGTATTTTCTCCATCGCTGTTTTTTACTCCACGATACATACCGGCGCTGTTAAATATTAATGTGCTGTTTCCTTTTGCATCCATGCCAATCATGCCACCATCCCCTTTCATACTCACCAATTTTTTCATAACAACTTCTTCGGCTGCATCCTGCAAATTCATGTTTTTATATTCCATCAGGCAGCTAACATCATACGCTGCGACGGCACGTATAAAAGGCTCGCCATGTCCTGTGCAAGAAATTGCGCAGGTTTTATTATTTGCGTATGTACCAATACCAATTATCGGACTATCACCAATTCTACCGTACTGTTTATTCGTCATGCCGCCGGTAGAAGTTGCGGCAGCAATATTTCCATTTTTATCGCAGGCAACTGCGCCAACAGTTCCAAATTTTTTCGCTTTTACCAAACTTTTAAGTTCATCGCTTTTATGATCTAACATGTAAGAATCGCTGTCTCTTATTGCACGCCATTGATCGTAACGGAGCTGTGTGTAGAAATATTCATCACCTTCTAACTTAATTCCCTGTTTTATGGCAAAATCATTTGCACCTTTTCCACTTAGAAAAACATGCCCACTATTCAGCATTACTTCCTCTGCAAGTTCAACAGGGTTGCGTACATTTCTAACACCTGCTACTGCACCAGCTTCCAGCGTACTTCCGTCCATAATTGCTGCGTCCAATTCATTAATACCCTTTTTGGTAAATACGGCTCCCCTGCCTGCATTAAACAAAGGGTTATCTTCCAGGTAAATTACGGCTGCCTTTACAGCAGAAACTGCGGTGCCGCCATTTTCCAACACAGCATACCCGGCATCTAATGCCTCCTGCAATCCTTTTCGGTAGCTGGTTTCCAGTTCAGGAGTCATTTCTTCTTTTAAAATTGTTCCGGCGCCACCATGGATAGCAATTGAAATTTTCTGCATATGTATCTTTTAAAAAAACTATGTGTTACAGTGTATTTATATTAAGGCCGAAAATACTTATTTTAACAACCTAAACTTTCACGTTTTTAATGTTCAGCAAAAAATTTACCATTAGCAGCGCAGTTTTGTTAATTGTAAACCTGATCCCTTTATTTGGAGTTTGGTTTCAGGGATGGGATCCCAGGCAAATGTTTTTAGTGTACTGTATGGAAACAATAATTATAGGAGGATACAATATTTTAAAAATGCTGCTGGTAACATTTTACAAAAAAGGAGAAAGCATGCAAAAAATGAAAGATATGTTAGATAAGAAGTTCAGAAATAATAGATTAACTTAAAAGTTCTTTACATTCCTGCATAAGCTTTTGCTTATTGATGGCTGCTGTTCCCACTGCTTCACAAACCAACCCACCGGCAATATTAGCCACTTCGGCCATTAAGGCAACATTTTTCGTTGCTGCATAAATAAGCGAAGCAACTGCGATAACAGTATCGCCGGCTCCACTAACATCTGCAATATTCCTCAAATGCGATGGAATGATATTCGCTTCTTTTTCATGCTGATAAAAGATCCCCTTTTCTGAAAGTGTTACCAGTGAAATTTGATGATAGAGTTTTTCTTTTAGCTGATGGTGAATGGCACTTAATCCTTTTACATCTGCTACATCTGATAAAATGTGCAGGCTTTCTTTTACTTCTTTTAAATTAGGCTTAAAGAGGGTTACATCTTTAAAGGCAAAGAAATTTTTTCTTTTAGGATCTACCGCAGAAATTATGTTATGTGTTTTACAAAGTGCAATAATTTTTTTTATCACTGTACCTGTTAATACTCCTTTATTATAATCCTGTAGAATAATAACATCAGGCTTAACTTCTGCAATGCATTTTTCAATCTGCTCAATTAATTCATCCGAATCTTTACTGTTCAAATCATCTGAATGCTCAGCATCTAACCTCATCATCTGTTGGTTGCGCCCAATGATCCTTATTTTATTAGTGGTTATCCGGCTATGCGAAAACAATAGAAAATTTGTATCAATATCATTATCTTCTAAAATTTTTTTTAGTTGTTTGCCCTCATCATCTTTTCCTAAAACGCTTATCACCGTTACGTGTGCATCTAATGCTTTTATATTTAAGGCCACGTTTGCCGCCCCACCCATGCGCTGTTCTTTTTTTGTAACAGCCACCACCGGCACCGGACCTTCAGGCGAAATACGATCTACACTCCCCCACCAATACGTATCAAGCATAACATCGCCAACAACTGCAACTTTCAATTTTGATATATCATTAAAAAGCTGCTCAAGATCAACAGACATCTACAAATTTTTATTTTTATTGGAACCAGCAAAGTAATAAAGCGGAATACCAATTAATGTAATTATTAATCCCGGCCAAGTATATTGAGGCTTATAGATAATAAGTAAAATACAAAATGCAAGTCCCATTAAAATATACAAAGCAGGCAAAACGGGATAGCCAAATGCTTTATAAGGTCTTTCGGCATCAGGCATTTTTTTTCTTAAAATAAAAATACCCGCAATAGTTAATACATAAAATATTACCACTACAAAAGAGATCATATCCAGCAGATCACCATATTTACCACTTAAGCAAAGCAATGATGCTACAAGGCATTGAGCCCACAGTGCCCACGCAGGAACAGAGTGTTTGTTAAGCGTTCCGGCATTTTTAAAAAACAATCCATCTTTAGCCATTGTATAATAAACCCTTGCGCCGGCAAGCACCAACCCGTTGTTACACCCAAAAGTTGAGATCATTATTAATACGGCGATTATATAAGTGCCGGCATTGCCAAAAATAGCATTGGATGCGGCTACTGCAACCCTGTCTTCCTGTGCAAATGCAATATCATGTAAAGGCAATACAGCGGTGTACATCAGGTTTGCGCAGATGTAAATAACGGTAACTATTAAGGTTCCCAAAAACAAACTAAGCCCTATATTTTTTTTAGGATTTTTTATTTCACCGGCAATAAATGTAACATTGTTCCAGGCATCGCTGCTAAAGATTGAGCCAACCATAGATGCTGCGATGGCTCCTAAAATTGCTGTACCAATCACAGCCGAAGTTCCTCCATCTGCAGTTAAGCTTTTCATGTCCCAGGCGTTGCTCCAGTTAGCACTCCAGACTTCCGGCTTAAAAAAAATAAACCCAGCTACTATCAATCCAAATAAAGATAAAAGCTTTGTTGTGGTAAAAACATTTTGAATCCACTTGCCTCCTTTTACTCCTTTGGTATTTGTATAAGTAAGAAAAACAATTAATACAATTGAGACTATTTGCCCAGCATGAATTTTGATAAATCCTAAATCTGCCAAAATATTTTGCGGACCAAGAGATGGAACCAGGTATGCAAGAAACTTGCTGAAGGCTACACCGACTGCCGCAATGGTAGCAGTTTGTATAACAGCAAAAAAACTCCAGCCATATAAAAAACCAACCAAAGGATTATAAGCTTCTTTAAGATAAACGTACTGCCCGCCTGCTTTTGGGAACATAGCGCTCAACTCACCGTAACTCATTGCAGCAATCAACGTCATAAATCCGGTGATTAACCAAACGGCAATAAGCCAGCCTGCACTACCTACATTACGGGTAATGTCTGCACTTACAATAAAAATTCCGGAACCGATCATTGATCCTGCAACAATCATGGTTGCATCAAATAATCCCAAAGAAGGTTTGAAAGTAGTGGCTTGGTCACTCATAAAAATGCCGTTAATTTATGAGTTGAAGATAATGTTTTTATTGAGACCTGACTGTTTGAAAAAAAAGAGTGAAGTTTATTTTTTCTCTTTTGTATAAAGTTCATTAAGTCCTTTTATAACATCACCCGTTATATTTAAGGTACTGTCTTTATAAAACATGAAGCCCGGTTCATAAGATAATATATATGCGTAGCGGCTGTCTTTATTATATTCTTTTAAAAAGTTTTGAATTTTGGTTAGAATATCTTCTTTCATTTTTGCATTGGAATTATATAGCGCATTATCCAGTTCCTGTTTCTTCACTTGCAAATCCTGCTGCATTTGATTTATTTCTTTCATGGCTGCGTCCTGCTCCTGTGCATTCATGGTTGCTCCTTTCTGTTGTAATTGCACTGCCCTGCCCTGGTAGCGCTTTTGCAGATTGGAAATTTCATTAGTGCTTGCAGATTGTCTTCTTTCAAAATCGGCATTTAAAATTTTATAATATTCATATCCTTTTTGCAGAGAATCCAATTCAATATAAGCTACTTTATTACCGTGATAAGAAGCTGAATCTTTACAAAGCTGATGCTTACCCGGATCTGATTTTTTTGATGTAGAAAAATGCAGGTAAAATAAATAGCCTACCAATGCAAGTAAAACAACATTAATAATTAAGGAGAAATTCTTCATACGCAAATGATTATTAGGTGCAGCAAGATAAAGGAAAGCGCAAAAAGTGAAAAGTTAAAAAGAAAATGGAA
>JBKJLG010000325.1:0-7193 GCA_046596995.1 Chitinophagaceae bacterium | reverse complement strand
CCAGCCAGCCTCTCTGCCAACACACTACCTGCAAAGCCTGCCCCCACTATCAAATAATCATACATACACTTCTTCTTTACTTGTATTGGTTATACTATTTATCTTTTTAAAGTTAGCATTTTGTTTAGCAGCAATAGTGGATGAAATGTGCTGCATCATTCTTGCCCAGGTTTTATCCCAAGAGTTTTGCGATAAAAAATTATCAACCTTACCCAGCCATGGGGTTTTATCTTTTTTATTTAATTCTAATTCACCTGACTTAATAAATTCTTCAGCACTATCTGCAATGTGCACCAGATTGGTAATACCATACGGCGTAACTACATCTTTAATAGAAGTTGAAATAACAGGTTTGCCTGCGGCAAGATACTCAGGTGTTTTTGTAGGGCTTATGTAAAGTGTTGATTCGTTTAACAGGAAAGGAATCATTGCAACATCCCAGCCGCTAAGGTATGCAGGCAATTCGTTGTAGTTTTTGCTACCTAAATAATGAATATTGCTAAGGCGTGGCAAAATTTCCGGATCAATTTTTACCACCGGACCAATAATAACAAACTGCCATTCCGGCTTTCTTTCAGCAACCTCCCGTAAAAGATCAATATCAAATCTCTCGTCTATTACGCCATAAAAGCCAAAGCGTGCAGGCGGAATATTTTTTTGATCTTCAGGATCACTCTTACCTCTTGCCTGCATAAAGTGTTCTTTATCAATACTACTGGGGAAGGGAAAGATATTATGGTGTTCTGTTTTTTTAGCCTGGTAAAGGTTATGCCCACCAGTAAAAACCAAATCTGCCTTGGCAAACAGTTCTTTCTCCCTGTTTTTGAGCTCAGGCGGAGCAAACCTGAAATTGCTAAGTTCATCCATACAGTCATATAAAACAAAAGATGGATTGAAAGCATTACCTATAGCCTGAGCCATTGGCGTGTAATACCAAAAGAGATAATTAGTGATCTCTTCCTCTTCAAAAAGATCTTTTAGTAATCTAACTTGTTGTTTTTCAGCCTCCTGCCCGTTTATACCATGCTGAAGATGTGGGGTAACAACTATTAATTTATCATCTATCTTTTTAAGTTGTAAATGATTGGTATGTTCAGCATTAAAAATCGGTTCTTCTATATAAAACACTCTTTTTTGCCTCGCAAATCTTGTCATTAAATGTTGGGGACGCTGGTAAACAAAGTCCCAGCGTAAATGCGAAAAACATACAATATCCATAAATACTCTGAATTTAGCTGGTTAACAATAAGGTTTATGTGTAATACTTGTGTACTTGCTATTTATATGCCAATCAATAAGTATTACAATCAATTTACATAAGTTACAGAAAATAACTGACTTGAGTAAAAAAATTCACATTTTGAACGCTGAGTGTAGAAGAAAAACGAATAAATCAGATAAAAAGCCTGGCTTTTTGAAGATCTTGAGGAGTATCTATTGAAACACCTGCATAATCAGTTAATACCATTTTAAGTGAAATACCATTTTCCAGGTAGCGGAGACATTCAATTTTTTCAGTTAGTTCAAGGGGGGTGGCGGCAAGTGAAGTAAATGTAAGCAAGGCGTTTTTACGGTAAGCATATACCCCTATATGTTTATGGTATATTGCGAATTTTTTATCCCGTGGGTATGGAATGGGGTTTCTGCTGAACATCAATGCATTATTATTTTTATCAACCACCACTTTTACTGTATTAGGGTCATTTATCATTTGCTCATCTGTAATATGCATCATTAAAGAGGCAACCTGTACTTTGTGTTGTTTATCATCGCCAAAGGCGCCCAATAATTTTTCAAGCGGCTCTTTTTTTACAAAAGGCTCATCTCCCTGAACATTTACTATTATATCCACTTCCAGATCAACGATGGCCTCAGCAATTCTGTCGCTGCCGCTTTCATGTGGCTGTTTGCTCATAATAACATAACCGCCATAATGGGCTATTTCATCAAAAATTATCTGACTGTCAGTTACCACCATCACTTCATCAAACAATCGGGTGGCCATTGTGTTTTCGTAAGTATGTGCAATTATTGTTTTATCGCCAAGCGGCTGCATAAGTTTTGCCGGAAAACGAGCAGCAGCATAACGGGCAGGTATAACGGCAATTGTTTTCATTTTAATTATTAGCAGATAAGTCTTCTGGCAGCGTTTTGCTTTCGTAGCCGCAATCACTGCATTTATAAATATTTTTTACAGAAACTGCATAGGAAGAAAGCAACCAGGTGGATATAACGGTAAATAAATTTTCCGGACTTTTTTCCGCAACAGATATTAATTCAGCGGAGCCACACTGAGGGCACACAACCGGGTTATTTATAGCAGCTTTAAATTCCTGCAATAATTTTAAAACCTCTTGCTCATCTGATTTTTTTACTACCAGCTTTATGCCGCCGATGGCGTTCGATAAAATGGGATCAATGGTAACGGTGTATTCATCTTTCAAATAACATTCTACCCCCGCATCTCTTAACCGGGTTAATTGTATGTTGGCAGAAAAGTAATTATCAAAAGTTTGAATGGTAACAAGGTCCATAGGGGTAAAACTATTTATCATTGATTAATATGGGAGCGCTGCCTTTACCCATTATTACCACTTTTGAATTTTGGCTCAGCGCAATCTCTTTCATTGCTTTAATTTGCTCATACTGTAATTGCTGATCAGTAAGTCCGGTATTAATTATGCGCTGATAATCGGCAATTCCCTGCGCTTCTACTCTTTTTCTTTCCGCTTCCTGTTTCTCTTTTAGTAAAACAAATTCCATTTTCTTTGCATCTTGCTCGGCATTTATCTTTGATTCAATAGAAGCTTTTACTGAATTGGGAAGCGTAATATTTCTTACTAATAATTGCTCCAGCATAAGTCCCCGCTTTTTAAAATCGTCTTCAATACTTTTATAAATACGTTGCTGAAACTCATCCCGTTTTGTACTGAATAATTCTATTGCCTGATAATAAACTGCATTATCACGGATCTTTGTACGTGTAATAGGACGTACAATTTTATCTTTAAAATCAAGACCTGTTTGCTGTATTAATTTTGGAGCATCGTTAGCAACAACCCTGTATAAAACCGTAAGGTCAATCGTTACTTCCAGACCATCGCTTGTTAAAACACGAATGGCATCATCGCCGAGTTGATTGCCTTCATCATGTACACCACTCATGGTGTAGTTCTGTGTTTTTACATCTACTTTTTTAATGTCATAAAAGGGATTAACTAAATGAAGACCGCTGCCAAGCACATCATTTTTTACACTGCCAAATAAAACTTTAATACCAACATCGCCTGCATCTATTTGTACCACAGAAGAAAAAAGTATTCCAAATAAAATAAATAATGCGCCAATGAGGCGGCCCATTTTACCATATTTATGTAACTGCACGTTCTTTTTAACAAGAATGCCGGTTACACCAAAAATTATTAAACCAAGTATAATGAGTACCATAGTGGAAAGTTTACCCTCTAAATCTCCCTAAAGGGAGACTTTGAAGCTGCCTTTAAAAATTAAAAATTATTATAAATTGGGAAGCTATAAATTTATTTTCGATAATAAAAATTTACTTCCTTATAGCAGAAACGGCATTGTGACATGGCAAGTCCTCCCTTCAGGGAGGATTTAGGAGGGTCATAGATTTAGAGGAAGCTTTTAATTATTTAGCATTAAAGGCATAACCAGCATAAGCAATTCTTCATTTTCATCCATTTCGGTCGGCTTAATTATACCGGCTTTTGTTGGTGTGCTTAGTTCAATTACTACCTCATCAGTTTCGGCAGCGTTAAGCATTTCAATTAAAAATTTTGCATTAAAAGCAATCTGCAGATCTTCGCCATCGTACTGGCAGGTCATGCGTTCGTTACCTTCAAAACTAAAATCAACATCCTGTGAAGAAAGCTGCAATTCACTTCCGCTGATGTTTAACGCAACCTGGTTGGTGCTTTTATTACTGAACACACTTACCCGGCGCAAGGCGCTTTGGAAATCATTTTTATTAACGGTAAGCTTGTATGGGTTATCAGAAGGGATAACAACCTTGTAATCAGGGAATCTTGCATCAATTAACCTGCAAACCAATTCAGTACCACCATGCTTTACAAAAAGATGATTGCTGTTGTAAGAAATTTCCAGTTCATCATTATTATCCGGCAAAGCGCTTTTTAATAAGTTCAGCGGTTTTTTAGGAACAATAAAAGTTTCAGTTTTAGGGCAGCTTACATCAGTTCTTTTATACCTCACCAGGCGGTGTGCATCTGTAGCCACACAGGTCATGCCTTTGCTGTCGAGCTCAAAGAAAACGCCTGTCATAGCCGGACGCAGATCATCGCTGCTTACAGCAAATAAGCTTTTATTTATAGCAGTTACCAAAGCAGAAGAAGTCATGGTAAAAGATGTTGCACTGTCGGTTGCCGGTTCTTTGGGAAAATTATCGGGGTTTTCACCCATCACTTTGTATTTACCATTGTCGCTGGTAATTTCAATACCATAATTTTTATCAATATTAAAAGTAAGGGGCTGCTCGGCAATATTTTTTAATGAATCCAGCAATATTTTTGATGGGATGCAAACTTTGCCGCTGTCTTTAGCTTCAATATCCAAATGAATTTTCATTACAGTTTCCAGGTCGGTTGCCACAACAGTAAGCTTGTTCTTTTCAATCTCAAAAAGAAAATCTTCTAAAATAGGGAGAACCGTATTTGCATTGATAACGCCGCTTATCTGCTGAAGATGCTTTAATAACTGAGAAGAGGAAACGATGAACTTCATAAATAGTTTTTATTAATGAACCAAAGATATAAATTTAGTTTGTTCCAAAAGGAATCCTTTGGGATAGTTTTGTAGTTTGTGGTTTTTAGATTTTACAGGCTATGTTTTTACAGAAATTTACCCCCAACCAGGCGCTGCCAAAAATAAAACAGTATTGCGCTTACCAGGAGAGATGTCATGCAGAAGTTAAAGAAAAACTATACTCTTTCGGGGTGTATAACAATGATGCAGAAAAATTAATTGCACAATTAATTGAAGAGAATTACTTAAATGAAGAACGTTTTGCTTTGCATTATGCCGGCGGAAAATTTCGCATGAAGCAATGGGGTAAAGTAAAAATAAAATATGCGCTGAAACAAAAACAAGTAAGCGATTATTCTATAAAAAAAGCCCTGAAAGAAATTAATGAGGATGATTACATGGCTGCGCTGAATAAACTGGCAGAGCAAAAATTAAGAACATTAAAAAGCGAAAAGAATATTTTTATAAAGAAAAGAAAACTGCAGGATTTTTTATTGCAGAAAGGATATGAGAGTGATTTGGTGAGGGAGGTGGTGGGTGGGGTGTGAAGATATAAATACGATGCGGCACTTGCGCTAGAAAATTTTTTTAAATTTTAAGTTAATGGTTGATAGCAAGTCTACAAGTGAGAGTCAAGCTTCATACTCTTTAAGGGTTTTACCATTAATGAGCTTCCATTCTTCAAGACCATTTGCATTGCGACCCATAACCATTACCGCTGCTGTAGATGGACTTGAAAAAACATTATCTTCACCAAATTCTAATGTTTCACCATTTGGTATTAATATATTTTTATCAATAAGCTGCTGTCGTAATTTTAGAAATGAAGGTGAAATTGAAGTTACGGTTGTTGATGCGGCTTTGGAGCCCTTAAATACAACAAATCCATCTGAAGTAGGTTTTCCTTGTGCATTCGCACCCCTTGCAGCTTTTATGTAAAAAATATCTTGCATAGATTTTTGTTGAATAATGATTTCTCTTTTTTCTTCAAAAACCTTATGCCCAAAAGTATTGACCAATATTTTTATGTTTTCTAAATATTCTTCCATTTCTGCTTTGTCTGATTCCGAAATAGACGATTGAGTAGGAATTGTGGTATTTATTATTTTATATCTATGAGCCGTTTTTGCTAAATCGTGAAGCCTATTTTCGAGATACTTAACGTGGGCCTTGTTTAAATTTTCATCTTTACTAATAAAAACTATCGTTTCATGCCAAAAGTCCTTTTGGGTCATGTGTTGAATCAAACGTTTCAAAGAGGTTTCCGCCTCGCCAATGTATACTAAATCAATTCCTTCCTCATCTTTTCCAAATAAAAGATAAACCCCAGTATTATTTAAATCTTGGCGATCAATGCAGTCTTTGACTTTTATACGAGGTATTTTATAGCCCTTTCCTGTCCAATTTGAAATTTCACAAGACATTCTGCCATTAGGATCTCCGTCAATCAAGAAAATTTTAATTGTTTTCCCATATCTCATTCTTTAAATATTGCTTTTTGTTTTTATAAATATAAGGAACATATTATTTCCTGATACATCAATCCAATAACTTTACAACATGTCTTCTCTCACCATAACCCTTATACAACCTAATTTAATTTGGGAAAATAAAAAAGCAAATCTTGAAATGCTTTCAAAAAAAATTGAAAGCATTAAAGAAAAAACAGAGGTGGTTATTCTACCAGAAATGTTTAGTACAGGTTTTAGTATGAAGCCCAAACTTTTGGCAGAAACAATGAATGGCGAAACAATTGAATGGATGAAGAAAGTAGCATCTTCTAAAAAAATAATTTTAACCGGAAGCGTCATAATTAATGCTCCCTCTTTGGAGAATACGGATGGTGAGGCATTCTACAACCGCTTAATTTGGATGTTGCCAAATGGTGAATATGGCATGTATGATAAGCGACATTTATTTGCATACGGGGATGAACACAATCATTATTCAGCAGGAAATAAAAGATTGATCGCACAGGTAAAAGGCTGGAAAATAAATTTGCAAGTTTGTTATGATTTAAGATTTCCAGTATGGGCAAGGCAGACGCCTCCCCCGCCGGGGGAGGCTGGGCGGGGGCATGAATACGACCTGTTAATATATGTTGCCAACTGGCCGGAAAAAAGAAGCAACGCCTGGAAAATATTGTTGCAGGCAAGAGCCATAGAAAATCAATGCTATGTTGTTGGCGTAAACCGTGTGGGTGAAGATGGTAACAAAATAGATCATAGCGGCGACAGTATGATCATTGATCCGTTAGGAGAAATACTATATCATAAAGAAAATGAGGAAGATATTTTCACTTATACTTTACAAAAAGAAAAGCTGGATGAGGTAAGAGAAAAATTTCCCTTCTGGAAAGATGCTGATCCCTTTTTTATACAATAACAATTATGCCTGCAATTTATTCA
>JBKJLG010000275.1:0-2765 GCA_046596995.1 Chitinophagaceae bacterium | reverse complement strand
CTGACAATGCCCTCACCAGAAAACCGGGAACAGGAATGCTCACCCAATATTTAAATAACAATGAATATGATATTAAAAATTCATTTGTAATAGGTGACAGGATCACTGATGTTATGCTTGCTAAAAATCTTGGCTGTAAGGTCTTCTGGTTAAACAATCATGATAATCTTGGTGCAGCCGAAATTGTGGCATCAAAAGATGTATTGAAAGATACCATTGCATTGGAATCAAATAAATGGAAAGATATTTATGAGTTTTTAAAACTCCCTCCAAGAAAAATATTTCATGAAAGAAAAACCAATGAAACTTCCATCTCAATTGAATTAAATTTAGATGGCACAGGCATATCCGATATAAAAACGGGGCTGTTCTTCTTTGATCACATGCTTGACCAGTTGGCAAAGCACGGAAATATCGATCTCAATATTAAGTGCAATGGTGATTTGCACATTGATGAGCACCATTCCATAGAAGACACTGCTATTGCTCTCGGAGAAGCTCTGGCAAAGGCTTTGGGTGATAAAAAAGGAATTGGACGTTATGGGTTTTTATTGCCGATGGACGATTGCCTGGCACAGGTGGCAATAGATTTTGGTGGCAGGAGCTGGTTGGTTTGGGAAGCTGATTTTAAAAGAGAGAAAATAGGAGAGATGCCTGTAGAAATGTTTTACCATTTCTTCAAATCTTTCAGTGATGCATCAAAATCGAATATTAATATTAAGGCAGAAGGAACCAATGAGCATCATAAAATAGAATCTATTTTTAAAGCATTTGCAAAATCAATTAAGATGGCGGTTAAAAGAGACATTAACAATAATACCCTTCCTTCAACAAAAGGAATACTGTAATGAAAATTGCGATAATAAAATACAATGCAGGAAATGTGCAAAGTGTGCAGTACGCTTTACAACGCCTTGGTATGAGATCTTCAGTAACTGATGACCACAATGAAATCAGCGATGCTGATAAAGTAATTTTTCCCGGCGTTGGAAATGCGCATGCTGCAATGCAAAGTTTGAAAGAAAAAAAGTTAGATGATGTGATAAAAAAATTGACGCAACCGGTTTTGGGAATTTGTGTAGGTATGCAATTACTGTGTATGCATTCAGAAGAAAATGATACGCAGGGTTTAGGTATAACAGATCTTTTGGTGAAAAAATTTGTTTATAAAAACAACCAATTTAAAATACCGCAGATGGGCTGGAATACGATATCCAATTTACATTCACCATTGTTCGAAGGTGTAAAAGAAAATTCTTTCGTTTATTATGTGCATAGCTATTATGCTGAATTTGGAAAAGAAACCATTGCCGTCAGTGATTATATTTTTGCTTATAGCGCAGCGATACAAAAAGACAATTTTTACGGCGTTCAGTTTCATACAGAAAAATCTGCAGAAGTGGGTGACAGGATTTTATTAAACTTTTTAAACCTCGCCAGCTTCTAAATTTTAAAAGCGAAATGAATAAAATTAATGATGATATAAAAAGTTTTCCGGGTTCCCCTTTAGGGGCGGAGGGGTTTCAAATAATTCCTGCGATAGATATTATTAACGGTAAATGCGTAAGACTTTCACAAGGAAATTATGCTGAAAAAATAATTTATCATGATGATCCTTTAGATGCTGCCAAATCATTTGAAAATGCCGGTATTAAAAGAATACATCTTGTTGATCTGGATGGAGCAAAAGCAGGGAGCATTCAAAATTTGAAGGTATTGGAATCAATTGCAGCTAATACAAAACTTATAATAGATTTTGGGGGAGGTGTAAAAAATATAAAAGATATAAGCGATGTTTTCAACGCAGGTGCATCTATAATAACCCTTGGAAGTATAGCAGTTAAGCAGCCTGAGTTAATTGAGGAATGGGTAATGGAATTCGGTGCAGACAAAATTTTAATTGGCGCAGATGTATTGAATAATAAAATAAAGATCAGCGGATGGCTGAAGGATGGGGGTATTACTATTTTTGAATTTAGTGGTAATATGTTAGCTGCAGGGGTGCAAAATATTTTCTGTACAGATATTTCTAAAGATGGAATGATGAAAGGACCTTCTGTTGATCTCTATAAAAAAATAATGAGACAATTTCCATCTGTTAATTTAATTGCAAGCGGTGGCGTAAGCACTTTTGAAGATGTTACCAGGCTAAAAGAAATAGGCTGTAGCGGCGTTATTATTGGCAAGGCTATTTATGAAGGAAAAATTAATCTTCACCAATTAGTACGATTAAATTCAAATTAATGACTCATACTTCGAGCCATACTGTTTCTCATAGTCCCCCTTCAGGGGGATTTAGGGGGTTTTGCAAACGCATTATACCATGTCTTGATATCAAAGACGGAAGAACCGTAAAGGGAATTAATTTTGAAAATATTCGTGATGCAGGCGATCCCGTTGAATTGGCAAAATACTATTGTCAGCAAGGGGCGGACGAATTGGTTTTTTTAGATATTACGGCAACCATAGAAAAACGTAAAACTCTTTTTGAGCTTGTAAAAACGCTTGCTTCCAATATTAATATTCCTTTTACAGTGGGTGGTGGAATATCTTCTGTGGAAAATGTTGCAGAATTGCTGCAGCACGGGGCTGATAAAATTTCTATAAACACTGCAGCGTATAAAAATCCGGCATTAATAAAAAATATAGCTGATGAATTTGGGAGTCAGTGTGTGGTGCTTGCAATTGATACAAAAAAAGAAGAGGATGGTGCGTGGTATGTATATCTGGATGGAGGCAGAACAAAAACGAAAAAAAAAACTATA
>JBKJLG010000146.1:0-4101 GCA_046596995.1 Chitinophagaceae bacterium | reverse complement strand
TCCCGAAAATCCATTCCTCCATTCCCATACCATTTAAATACGGCTTCTTTACAACTCCAGAAGAGCGTTAAGAGTTTTGAGTTATCCGTTATTAGCTCAGGGCTCTTACTTGAATATTGATTATTGAATATTGAATATTGAATATTTTCAAATTCTTCTTTATTCAAAAACTTGTGTTTTATTTTTTCAACTTTAGGTGTTACCAGTTCTACATCTATACCAACTCTTTTTGTTTTGCTCACTACTGCAGCGGCATAATCACCGCAATGAGAAATAGAGAAATGATATTCTTCATTTGTTAAATATGGTTTTCTGTCCCGATACCCATCGGGAGCAATTTCTATTAAATGATAGGGAAAATCAGGATATAAATATTGCAATAAATACCTGCCCGCCAAATGCTGTAATTGCTTGAGCGGATGCGATATTTCTCGTTGCAAAGGCACTTTGTTAAGAAAAAACATTTTTGCTTCAGCTATATGCCAAATAGCTATTTTTGCAAGTTCATTATCAAATTCATAAATCAACGGCATTATTGAATGTTTTATTTTACACTTGCAGTTTATGATTTATTAATGAATTTATAAAAACAATAATAGCTTTTAATGATCCTCTCTGATACCCGGATACTTGAAGAAATAGAAAAAAAAACGATAAAAATTGAACCGTATAACCGGCAGTTTTTGGGTAGCAACAGTTACGATGTACATTTAGGAAAACATCTGGCAACTTATAAAGATAAAACCCTGGATGCCAAAAAGCACAATGAGATAGACCACTTTGAGATTGAGGAAGATGGTTTTATTTTGCAACCCGGAGAACTCTATTTAGGCGTTACAGAAGAATACACTGAAACGCATAATCACATTCCTTTTTTAGAAGGCAAATCCTCTACAGGGCGCCTGGGTATTGACATACACGCTACTGCAGGTAAAGGCGATGTTGGTTTTTGCGGAAACTGGACACTAGAAATATCCTGCAAAATTCCGGTTCGTGTTTACAAGGGAATGCCTATCGGGCAACTGATTTATTTTCCGGTAGAAGGTAACGTGGAAGTTAAATACAACGCCAAAAAAGATGCGAAATACAGCGGTCAGCCCGATCGCCCTGTGGAAAGTATGATGTGGAAGAATAAATTTTAATCTTACTAAATATTTATATGAAGAAAATATTTTTTGTTTTATTGGGTGTGTGCTTATTCAGCAATATTGTTTTTTCACAGTCCAAGGCTGATTCGCTTTTAAAATTTATTTTAAAAAATAAAACAAAGGCCTCACTTTATTTACAAACAAATGATTTTGTAGCTGCAAACCTTAATGAGGATGTTGTAATGCCTTTGGCAGATGTTGAGAAAATTATTGTTGCCACAGAGTTTGCCAAGCAGGCCGCTTACAATGTGTTTAGTTTTAACAGAACTGTTGCCCTGGAGGATATTAACCAATATTATATACGAAATGCTGATGGCGTGGCACATGCCAACTGGTTAAAGTATGAAAACCGCATAGGTCACATAAAAAAAGATAGTGTAAAATTAATTGATGTTGCCAGGGGCATGATTATGTACAACAGCAACCCGAACACAGAATTTTTAATGGATATGCTTGGCTTTATCAATATTCAAAATAATGTACGCATGTATGGCTTAAAAAAACATACTACAGTTTACCCCATCGTAGCCTCACTTTTCATTTTTCAAAATCCAAAAGATGCAAAAGAAGAAGATATTTTGTATGAGATAAAAAGTATGAGCGATTCAACTTATCAGGAAGCAATTTTTGATATTCACAAACAATTAAAGTTTGAATCAACGTATCAATCTTTTTATCGCCCCTTGGATGTTTCCCCTAAAATGCAACAATTATGGATGAACAGATTAACAGCAGGCACAGCAAGGGAATATGCACGGGTATGCCGCATAATCAACAGCCGCCTCATTCTTAACGAAAAATCTTTTGCTGTGCTGGGTAAAATATTAGAAACGGTGATGGAAACTCCTTTAAGCAAAAATTGGTTTAAGCGTGCAGGTTCAGCAGGTGGTAATGTAGGCACTTCTTTTACAAAAGCAGCATATGCAACTTTAAAAGACAATACAAAAATTGAGCTGGTTTATTTTTTTAAAGACCTTTCCGTTAAAGAAATACAAAACTTAAAAGCCTGGAGCAATGATTTTGAAACGAAAGTTTTAAAAGATGAAAACTTCAGAAAGAAAATAAGTGATGGACTAAGCGAAAATAAAAAATAAGTATCACTACCCAATTTATTGTTCCTCATATTCTCCCATACTTTTTATAAAAGGCAATAAGATTGGCTATCACTTCATTATAACTATTAATGCCTTTGGGCTGATCGTTCGCTTTTAAATATCTTCCGTAAGCCCAGCGTATAACCGGCTCAAAAGGATTTTTATGCCGGCGGTAAAATTCTTTTAATTCATTTATGTCTTTTTTTACAGCAGGTAAAAGCTTTGCCGCTGTAGCTTTTGCGGCAACTGAATCTGCAAAAAACATTTCCCTGTTGGCATATAAAAAAAGATCTAAATAAGCAGAGTAATGAAAAAGTGTATCAGATGAAGATGTTGCTGCCAGGTAACCCACAAAATTTGCTTCATCTTCTTTTGCGTAGCCAAGCTGGTGTGCAATTTCGTGTGATGTTGTGTAAGGCAAAACAAAATTAGGCACTTTGGTATTTACCTGTGCCTCCCCGGAAAAAGGATTGTAATAACCGGTAAATCCGAAGTAATTTCCCCACCAGCTAAACAAGGATGATTTTACTGAAATGGTTTTATATTCAAGAAATGAATAAACTTTTTCAGCCTGCCGGTAACAATCAAAAGCTCTTTTAAATAATTCTTTATTATCAGGATAAAATGCATTTTGTTTAATAAGGGCCGCTTTACTTTCATTCACTTTTTGCAATAACAATGCTTCTATTATTTTTAAATCTGCTGTATCAATTTTTTCTACTACCAGCCCTGTTTGATAGTTTATGCCTTCTCTATTGTAATTAATTCCCCATAAAAAATTAAATACCAAATACACTACCATCGCAATTAAAATCAGTTTAAAAAAAGAGGAGAAGAATATCTTTCCATTTAATTGTTTTCTGAAAATCTTTACAATTGTTTTTATTATCTTATAAAAAAACCAAATAATTACTAAGAAATACAAAACATCGCCGATACTGAAAGGCAACCAACCAAATAGCCCTCGTAAAAAGCCGGAAATAACGGGATATGTTTTACCGGAATAATATTTTTCAACCCAATTGGTATTTGCTGCAATCAACTTTACGGTAATAATTAAAGCAATAAAAACAGATAACCACAATGCTTTTCGCTGGTAAATTTTATTAAAACCCATAATAGCGATAAAGATAATGCTCCCAATGCTACTAAATTTCAATAGATTTCACTACTTTTGCAAGCCTTTAAAATGATGGATATGGCTAACCGGCGTGAATATGAGATTGCGTTTGTAGGATTAAAGCCCGGCTTGCATCAATTTCATTACGAAGTGGGCGAAAAGTTCTTTAAAGATTACCAGCAGGCAGATTTTACTGACTGCAATGCCATTGTAAAACTAACACTTGAAAAGAATACTTCTTTTTTAATACTAAAGTTTGAAGTGGGCGGTAAAGTAGATGTTATGTGCGACAGATGCGGTAACAATCTTACAATGGAATTATGGGATGAGTTTAATATGATTGTTAAGCTTGTTGAAAATCCGGATGAGATGAATGCCACAGAAGAAGATCCTGATATTTATTATATATCAAGAACTGAAAGCCACCTGCAAATTGCTGACTGGATTTATGAATTCGTTAGTTTAAGCATTCCAATGCAGCGCAGGTGTGATGATGATGAAATGGGTGGGTCGCAATGTAACAATGAAGTTTTAGAAGTATTGAAAAAAATGGAAGCCTCAAATAATGAAAACAATCCATTATCAAAAGGACTAGAAAAGTTTAGAAATAATATTAATTGATTTTTTTAAAAATTAGGTTATGCCAAATCCCAAACGCCGACACAGTCAGCAGAGAAGTGCAAAAAGAAGAACACATTATAAAGCCGATGCGCCAACATTAAGTGTAGATTCTACAACA
>JBKJLG010000093.1:0-2949 GCA_046596995.1 Chitinophagaceae bacterium | reverse complement strand
GTCAATTTCTGCATGCCTTCGCAAATAATCCTGCAGGCTTGCGGCTACAATTTCTCCCTGCGATATTATTTGTATGTGCGCCGGTGTATATTTTCTTATCTTATCTATTAACAAAGGGTAATGTGTGCAGGCAAGCAATACAGCATCAATTTCCGGCGATTGGGAAAGCAACCGCTCTATATCCTTTTTTATAAAATACTCCGCTCCCTCCTCATTGTATTCATTGTTTTCCACCAAAGGAACCCATAAGGGGCATGCCTGCTGAAAAACATCAACCTGCGGAAAAAATTTTTTTATTTCCATAAGATAAGATTCTGATTGAACCGTACCGGTTGTACCTAATACGCCTATCTTATTGGTTTTGGTGAATTGCCCTATGATTTCTGCGGTGGGGCGGATAACGCCCAACACTTTTTTATCAATATTAATTTTGGTAAGATAGCCCTGTTGTATGGTTCGCAAAGCCTTTGCTGATGCGGTATTACAGGCAAGCACCACCAGCGGACAACCTTGGCTAAAAAACCATTTTACACATTGCAAGGTGTATTGATATACTGCATCAAAACTTCGGTTACCATAAGGTGCCCGTGCATTATCCCCAAGATAGATAAAATCATACGCAGGCAATACTTTTACGATCTGTTTTAAAACAGTTAAACCGCCATAGCCTGAATCAAAAACACCTATAGAACCCTTTGTTTGCATACATAAAAAATAAAAGCCACCCTTTTATAAAGATGGCTTTTAAATAATTTAAAGTGATATTATTTTTTTAATCCCGGATTGGTTTTTACCGGTTCTTTTATACCTAATTTTTTTCTTATCAAAGCACCAAGGTCATCTGCCGGAGGCATAACCAATAAGGCTTCTCTCGGGAAAACCCATGCATAGCCATTTTCTTTTGCAACATCTTGTATTGCCTGCTGCAATTTTCTTTGAATGGGTAAAGAAAGCTCCTGACGCTTTTGCTCAAACTGCTGTTGTATAAGCTGCTCTGCACCGCTTAGCTCGCTAACTTGCTTTTGCAATTCAGTTCTTTTAACTTCTTTTAAGCTGGCATTCATTGTAACTGAATCTTTGTAAAATTTAGCTACGGCTTCATTAAAAGTATTTTGCTTGTCTTGCGCTGCCTGGTATAAAGCCTGCTGATAATTGTTTAACTGCGTATCAACTTTCGCTGCTTCGGGCATTAATGAAATAATTTCATCTGCACTTACATAGCCAATTTTAGTTTGCGCCTGCGTGGTGGCCGCTGTAAATAACATGCTCACGGCAACTAATCCTAAGGTAATAATCTTTTTCATTCTGTTTTTAGATTTATTTATTTTAAGTGTTTAAAACGTATTTATAAGCTGCATGCAAAAAGCTGTTTGGCATTTATTTAACACCTAATTCTTTAAGCACATCATCACTTTTGTCCAGTTTTGGGTCGGCAAAGATAACGGTAATACCTTCACTTTTATCCAATATAAAATCATATAATTTGCTTACTGCAAGCCGCTGTATAGCTGTATAAACCTTATCCTGTATTGGCTTAATGAGTTCCTGCCGTTTTTTAAAAAGATCGCCTTCGTAGCCATATCTTCTTTTTTGCAGATCACGTAATTCCTTGTCTTTATTAAAAAGCTCGTCTTCTCTTTTCTTTTTTAATTCATCGCTCAGCATTACCTGCTCGGCATCAAAGTTTTTATACATTTTATCAAGTTCTGCTGCATTGCGGTCAATTTCCAGTTGCCATTGCTCACTAAACTGATCAAGCTTTTGCTGGGCTGCTTTGTATTCCGGTAATTTTTGTAAAATGTATTTTGAATCTATTACAGCATAACGCTGTGCAGCGCCGGCAAAAGCCAGTGACAAAAATAAAAATGAAAAAAGCAATTTTTTTATCATGATCTTATTTTTAAAATCTTATTCAGGCTCCTGACCAAGCATGAAGGTGAATTTGGCTGCGCTTTTCAACGTTCCTCCTGGTGTTAACCTATCTAAGCCAATTCCATAATCAAAGCCTAGCAACCCAAACATTGGCAAAAAGAAACGCATACCTACACCTGCTGAGCGGCGTAAACTAAAGGGATTGTAATCTTTAAATTTATACCAGCCATTGGCTGCCTCAAAAAAGGCAAGTCCATAAATGGTGCTGGTGGGGCTTGTGCTAAAAGGGTATCTTAATTCTAATGTGTATTTATTAAAAATGGTAAAATATTGCTGCGCCGAACTTTGGTCTGGATTTATTCTTGGATTAGAATTATCGTACACAGGATAGCCCCTGTGTGCAATAATATCAAACCCTAAAATTGCGTTAGTGTTGGCTAAACCTGCATCACCCACCTGAAAGCGCTCGAAAGGGGATATTTCTGTTTTATTATTGTACCTGCCAATAAAACCGTACTTGGCTGCGGCTTTTAAAACTAGCTGACGATTTTTTTCTGCGCCATGCGCTTTACCAATTGGCACAAACCATTCAGCATTAAATCTTTCTTTATGAAACTCAACAAATTTATAAGTTTGAGAAGGGTCTTTATAAAAAGCCTTGTCTCTAAACAATGAATAAGGCGGCGTTAACTGCACGCTTAACGAAAGGTTTGACCCGCTGGTTGGGAAGATAGGATTTGGACCGGCTGAGCTGCGGGCAAGCAAAACTTTAAAACTAATATTGGTTGAGTTGCCATTGCGCAAGCCCGGAAAAATATCGTATTCCCTTAGTTTATATTGCTGAACATTAAATGCATATACCAAAGAAAAATAATCATCAGGCCATTTTAATTGCTTGCCCAGAGAAACACCAAAACCTGTTGTTTTTATGAAAGATGAATCAGCATATTTGCGTGAATACTGCCCTGTGAGAGGATTATAAGCGTTTGAATATTTTGTATTGTAATAACTTACTGAGAATGAATTTCTTTTTTTACCACCTAACCATGGTTCAGTAAATGAAAAGTTGTAAGAGCG
>JBKJLG010000114.1:0-3898 GCA_046596995.1 Chitinophagaceae bacterium | reverse complement strand
ACCGCACCTTTAGATGCTGATGAGTTGGTTAGCATGGGTATAAAATTTTATCCTGATGAAGCAGAAAAGAATGAAGTTTTTATGAAGGATAATAATGTGTATGAAATAAATATGACTGCTGGTGAAAGGGAAGCTTTGAGAAAATTAAGCACCGTAAAAGATATCAGACCTGTACCGCATTCGGCGGCTGATGAAAGTGTTTATTTATATCCTTACCAGGCAGCATACAATTGGTCAGAAGATGACTTTGGCCCATTATGGATACCCAAAAAGGGAGCATCTGTTTCTTTAACACCCGATAATATTATTCGCTATAAAAGATGTATACAAGTTTATGAAGCAAATAAATTTGAAGAAAGAGAAGGCAAGTATTTCATCAATGACAAAGAGTCCACATCTTACACTTTTAAAATGAATTATTACTGGATGATGGGTGATAACCGCCACAACTCACTGGATAGCCGCTTTTGGGGTTTTGTACCCGAAGATCATATTGTTGGCAAAGCCTCAATGATCTGGTTTAGCTGGGATAAAGGACCACGCTGGAGCCGGTTGTTTAAGAGCATACAATAGTCTTAGAAAATATCTTATTTTATTTTTATATTTGTTTAATCCTTTCTGTTACTACAGAAAGGATTTTTTCTATTTATATTTTAATGTATGAAAAAAGAAGAATTAAAATTTACAATTGAGGAATACGAATCAAGTGATGAATTAAACCAGGATGATGCCTTTCTTTTAAGCGAAGCCAGATCGGTAACGCAATTTGCCTATGCTCCATATTCAAATTTTCAGGTTGGGGCATTTGCTAAGTTGGTAAACGGAGAAACGGTTTCAGGCACTAACCAGGAAAATGCGTCATATCCGGCAGGCATTTGCGCCGAAAGATCTTTGCTTTCAAACACCAGCGCCCAATTTCCGGGTATTGCAATAGATACCATGGCAATATCTTATAATAATTTAAAAGGAAAAAGTAATACGCCTGTAAGCCCATGCGGAATTTGCCGGCAAACATTAACTGAGTTTCAACAACGTGTTAAAAAACCAATGCGACTTATTTTAAGTGGCATGGAAGGCAAAGTTCAGATCATTGAAAATGCTTCTCATCTTTTACCATTAGGCTTTAGTTCGGATGATATGCAATAGGGAATGGTGAAAAGGTGAAACGTGAATAGTGATTACAAAATTTGACTATTGACCTTTGACCATTCACGATTGACCTTTACTTTTTATAAGTAATTCTATACACCGCACCATTATAATCATCACTTACCAACAGCGCACCGTCGGGCATTACCAATACGTCAACCGGTCGGCCAATAACTGATTTATCGGGACGAAGCCAACCCTCGGCAAACGTGGTGTAAGTAGCAACAGCATTGCCATTTAGTTTTGCAACGGTAACATCATAACCCAGTGCAGTACTGCGGTTCCAGCTTCCATGGTTGGCAATAAATATGGCATTTTTATATTCCGCAGGAAATTTATTTCCGGTGTAAAAACGCATACCCAATGCAGCCACATGCGGACGAAGATTTTTTACCGGTGGTGTGTAATCACTGCAATTTTTACCCTCGCCAAATTTAGGGTCTAAAATATTTCCCTGGTGGCAATACGGAAAACCAAAGTGCATTCCTTTTTTGGGTGCAACATTTAATTCATCTTCCGGTACATCATCACCCATATTGTCTCTGCCATTTTCTGTAAACCATAATTCTTTGGTAACCGGGTGCCAGTCGAAACCTACCGTGTTTCTCACACCATTTGCAAAAACCTCCATACCCGTTCCATCTTTATTAATATTTGTTATAGATGAATATACAACGTTTTCTTTTTCGCAAACATTACAAGGTGCACCAACAGGCACATACAATTTTCCATCCGGACCAAATGCTATAAACTTCCATCCATGATGTGCATCTGATGGATATTTATCAGTTATGACTACCGGTTGAGGAGGATCACTTAAATGTGCTTCAATATTATCTAATCTATAAATTGTTGAAACGCAACCGATATACAAGTTGCCATCTTTAAAGGCAACACCATTCGGAGTTTTAAGCCCGCTGGCAACAGTGTAAATTTTTTCTCCCACACCGTCTTTATTTGCATCTACAACTGCATACACTTTATTGCCAGTACGATTTCCAACGAATAAAGTTCCATTAGGAGAAAGGCATAAGCTACGGGCATTGTCTACCTGGGCATACACATTTATAGTAAAGCCTGGTGGCAATTTTATTTTATCAAGATTATATTTTTTAAATAATTCAGTATCCATTTGGGGTGATGCTGAATTATTATTTGAAGATGCATTTTTGCAGCTATTTGCATTAAGCAGCGTCATCAATAGAAATGAAACTGCCAGAATTTTTAGACGTGAAAAAGGTGAACGCATAATTGTATTTTTTAAAACATTAAGATAATTATTCAAGAAGGAAATCTTTTAAAATAGTTTTTGTACGCCGTGTGCAAATTTTGCTTCATGATCTAACAGCCACTTTTTTCTCCAAAGGTCGCCGCCGTAACCTACCAAATCTCCTTTGCTGCCAATAACTCTGTGACAGGGAACAACAATGCATATTTTATTATTGCCGTTTGCGGTGCCAACCGCCCTGGTGGCTTTTGTGTTTTCAATTTTTTTAGCCAGTGTAAGATAGCTGATTGTTTTACCATAAGGAATATTGATCAGCTCACCCCATACTTCTTTTTGAAAAAAAGTACCGGATTGGCTTATAGCTAACTCAAATGTTTGCTTTTCTCCTAAAAAATATTCATCAAGTTGTTTTACGCATTTTTTTATTATTGAAGATTTAGATGTTTTAAAATTTATTTCTGCTTCATCAACTTTTGCGCCTTTGTAAGAATTGATAAATAATATCTCTGTAATACTTTCTTCTTCACTTTTAATTGAAATGATACCAAGAGGAGAGCGGTAGTATGAAATTGAATCTGACAATTTTATAATTTAATCATCCAGCAAGGTAGCAAGAAAAATCAGGTCTTTTTGTTTGTACCTGTTTTTATCATCATCATAGCATTTGCTTAACTCTTCCAGCAAAAATTGAATAATGCGTTTATTATTTAACTGTTTAAAGTAAGATGGAGTAGGAGGAACCGAAATTCTTTTAAAATAATTTTCAACATCTTTATGCGTATAAATTTGTCCATTTAAAGGATCTATATAAAAATTTATTTTATCGGTGCTTTGTCCTGTGGGTTTGGTGTAATTGTATTCTACATCAAACCAGGCAAGGATAAATTGGCGGGGAATATTAATCGCTTTTACCGGAAGGTCAAGCAATTCGCAAAGCAAAACATATAAAATACCATTTGTTATGGCATTGCCTTTTTTACCTTCTAAAACTTTATTAATAAAAAAATCATCCGGAATATCGTAAGCAATTTCTCCGCCTTTTAATTTGTAATAGCTGTATAATATTCCCGTTACTACATTCACTTGCTCAAGCGGTGTAAGGTAACTATTCAGTTCCAGCCAAATGTTTCTCCTGATTTTTTCAATCTCCTGCAATGCAGTAATAGAGTTCATTTCAGGAAATTGATATTTTGCTACAAGCAATGCGCCTTGCAAAAGTTCCATGTTGCCTTTTCTCCATTCTTGAAACTCTTCCGTAAGATCCCGAAAATGTAATTTATGTATAAGCAATTCTATCCTTGTTTGAACTTCTTCATCAGGTGTGTTTTCCCATAAATGTTCAAGGTTGGGAATTATGGCTTTGCCAAGAGAAACAATTTTTTCGCTTACGGTACTAAACACTTCCTCATCAGGGTCATCAATAAGATGAAAGAGCGCAGATATTTCTTTGTTTTCCTGCAAGGATAAAAATTTTTGTAAGATGACTAGTCAAATTTAATTCATCTTATAATACAGGAAATA
>JBKJLG010000280.1:0-6159 GCA_046596995.1 Chitinophagaceae bacterium | reverse complement strand
AGCCCCGGCGTAGTTGGGTTAGGCGTAAAAATATCACTGTCTTTTTTACAAGACGAAAACAGCGCTGCTACCACTATTACATTTAATAAAAATTGTATTGCTTTCTTTCTCTTCATTACTATTCAGATGCTCTTTTTACAAAATTTGTTGCCTGTCATTTTAAATCTAACCTTAAGCCTGCTCTTAAACCTGTTGTATGAAATTTTTGTTGCAGATTAGAATTGTTGTTACTCATTGGTGATAAATTATACCTGAAGTAAGGCTCAATTAATAAATGCAGTTGATCATTCAATTTATAATACACAGATACGCTGCCTAAAAATCCGGCGCCTATATTATTTTTATATTGATATTGCTTATTGCCTTTGCCCGTTGTTATTGATACAGGCTGATAAGTTGTATCGAGTATATCGCCTTTGTACCATGAATAAATATTTATAATTACGCCTGCATTAATGTTTGCATGAATTTTACCGTTGCCCAGTTCATAACCGATCACAATTGGGATATCAATATTGCGGTAGCGGTTGTAGGTAGTCTTGGTTCTTGCGCCGCTTTGCTGGTATTGCAAAGTATCATTTATGTAAAGCGTATCACCCGGAGAACGAATAATAACCCTTGTTGTAATTACTGTAATAAATTTTATTTCGTTCGGATTAAAGTAAATAAATTTTTCATTAACCTGGCTGTAATTAATTCCGCTTCTTACACTCATACCATTATTAAATACTTTTGTATACCTGATACCGGCACTAAAAGCCGAAGCGAATTTTGTGCTTGCTTTTCTTTTTTGCAAATAATTTGTGCTTGCTGTATCTCCATAGGTTTTAAAACTATTAAAAACAAAATCAGGGCCTGCATATACTTCCCAATATTTTTTATTGCCGGCTGCATCTTTTTCAATGGTTGGGCAATCGGGCAATTTAAGGTTTATGTTGTTAAGTTTCTTTGTATTGTTCAGCTCACGTGCATTTGCAAATGAGAAAGGAAATAATATTTTTTTAAGATACACCGGCGAATAATCGCTGCTGGTAATATTATCAGCCGAATAAATATTGTCAGTAAAATTTTGATTTGATTTTTTTACCAGGTGTGTTTTTTTACCAGTAAGCTGATTATTATTATTTAAATCAGCAGTTTTATTATCAGCAATATTGCTTTCATAAATAACATCGCTATTCTTCTTATCTACTGTAGATGTATTTACTTCATCTCCCGTTTTATTTTCATCTTTGTTATTTATTTCTTTTTTATATTTTATTTCCGTATTTTTTTCTTTTGCCACCGCAACATTTTTCTCTGTGCCAGCAGTAATTTTATTTTTTGGTAATGAGATAAAATAATACCCAACACTGCCGGTTACTAATATGATTGCCAGAAGAAAAATATTTCCGGCATTCATCCAGTTCATCCAAAAGGCCTTTGGTTTTGCACTGCGTTCGGCAAAAATATTCTTTAAAATGTGCCCAGGCACTACAGGAGAGTATTTGCTAAACTGCTCTTTTACAAAATCATCAAAAGGAAATTCATTCTTCATACTGCCACTTTTTGCATTTGCGTTATTTTATTCTTCAGCATATTTCGTGCTTTTACCAACTGGCTTCTGGATGTGCCGGGCTGTATGCCAATCATATCCGCAATTTCTTCGTGCTGATAACCTTCAATAACGTACAGGTTAAATATTAAACGATATCCATCTGGTAAATTGTTTATCAACATCAATAAATCTTTTTCATTTAAATGAGAAAATGCAGTTGCTTCTGTAGCACTTTCGTTTCTGTCTGTAACCTCAAATCCGCTAACTTCTTTATCATATCGTATTACAGTATATTTTTTTAGCGCTGTATTTACCACAATCTTCCTTATCCACCCCTCAAAAGATCCTTCAGACTTGAATTGTTTTATTTTATCAAAAACCTTTATAAAAGCATCCTGCACAATGTCTTCCGCATCCATACTGTTACGGGCATAACGTTGGCAAACACCAAGCATTTTGCCTGCGTACCGGTGGAAAAGTTCTCTCTGGCTCAGTTCGTCTTCCCGGATACAACCCCTAATTAATTCTTCATCTGTCAAAAAAAAATAGATTTACATCTTAAATTTTTTAAAATAAGATACCTTTATAGCCATATACGCTGCCCCCACAGTTTTTATTGCCTGAAGAGTAAGTTATTAAACCTCTACACGGAGCAATAGATTTGAGTAAAGGAAACTTTATTTTTTACAAAATTTAGCTTAATTTAAAATAAATTAACTGTTTTATGTGGATTTGGTGGGCATTATCCCTTTTAATTCTTATTGGCTCTGCTGCTTTTGCCCTGTATATTTATTATGGCAACTATAAAAGTACGCCTGCCAAAAAAGATTTTTTTGTGGTAAGCCGCAAATCACCACTTCCTAAATTTTTTGCCATATCTAAACAGCAGGTAATAGCATCGCTAAGGCTAAAGCTGCAGGCTGTTGAAAATAACTCAGCCCTGTATTTTAATGAACTTAAAAAATTGCAGCACCGCATTCAGGCTATTGAAAAAAACAATAGCACATCTACCGTAAATAAATTAAGTGCTTTTGATGAGGATTGGGAAGAAATGTATTACGAAGCGAATGATAAGAAAGAAAACCTGGAGAATGAACTGGATTCCATTACACAAGCACTTGAAAAAGCCACTTACAATTTACACAAGGCAGAAAATAAAGAGAAGCAATTAATTGAAAAGCAAAGTGAATTACAATCACAGTTGAACCAGGCTCAAACTTTACAAAATAAAATTGGCGACCTGCAGCGTGAGTTGGAAGGAGCAGCAGAAAGAGAAACAGATTTGCAGGTACAGCTTGATGCTCACAAAGATTTGATAAATGATTTTGAATTACTGCAACAGCAATATGCCCAACTGCAAAGTGAAGCAAGTGAAATTCAAAACCGTATGATAGAATCAAAGAACCGAGAGGTTTTATCAAAACAAAAAATTAATCG
The DNA here is from genome assembly GCA_046596995.1 of Chitinophagaceae bacterium. GTDB lineage: Bacteria > Bacteroidota > Bacteroidia > Chitinophagales > Chitinophagaceae > Ginsengibacter. The sequence goes on along the minus strand of JBKJLG010000280.1, from coordinate 3,185 downwards.
TCTTACCAAGCTGGAAAGCAGCCTCGAAGTATCGGAGTACGAAAAAATAGAGATAAGAAAAAGCATTGAAGAAATTATTATTGAAAACGAAGCGCTGGCTGCCAAGCTACAGGATTTGCAGGAAAAATTAGGAAGTGAAAAATACGCTTAGCAGCTAATTTTATTTTTGTACAGAATTTTATACTTTTCATTTTAAAAATTACACTTATGAATTTTGAAACAATGAGCAAACAAAGAAAATATGTTTTAATAGCGGCTGCTATTGGTGTGGTTTCGCTTTTTCTTCCCTGGGTAAAAGTTTCATTTTTTGGTGCAACCGGCAGTGTGAATGCCATGAATGGAAGTTCGGGCTATTTTGTTTTGGCGCTTTTTGTAGTAAGTGGTATTATCGCATACAGGGGAAACCAAAATAATAATATTGATAAAAAAAGCTGGATAGTGATTTTAATTTGCAGCATAGTGGCAACGCTTTGGCTTTTATTAATATGGCTTGGTGCATCCAACTCAAACAACGGTACTTCATTGGCTTATGGCTATTATCTTTCTTTACTATCTGCCATAGGTGTGGTAGTTGCAGCATTTATATTTCGTTCACCAGCTGATAATATTAAAGATGGTTTCAATAGTTTAAAAAATGATATTAATACCAGGATAAATAGTGGCAGTACTGGTTCATCAACTACCCATGAAGAAAATAAGCCCAATCAAGAATTATAATTTTTGCAAAAAAGTTTACGCCGGCATTTCCAATTAAGGGAATGCTTTTTTATTTTACCACAACAGACTAAATTTACTATATGAGCGCCGCAAGTAACATAGCAGAAATAAGGAAAGATTATAAATTAAGATCTCTGCTGGAAGAAGATGTGGACGAAGATGCAATTAAACAATTTGATACCTGGTGGAACGATGCTATTAAAAGTAATGTGGAAGAACCTAATGCAATGACGCTGGCAACCTGCACCAACAGTGGAAAGCCATCGGCCCGGATTGTGTTGCTAAAAGGATTTACCAAAGAAGGATTTATTTTTTTTACCAATTATAAAAGTAAAAAAGGGGAGCAACTTGAAGCGAATTCAAATGCCGCCCTTGTATTTTTTTGGAAAGAACTTGAGAGGCAGGTACGCATAGAAGGCACTGCAAAAAAATTATCAGATAAAGAAAGTGATGAGTATTTTATTTTGCGCCCGGAGCAAAGCCGTATAAGCGCCTGGAGCTCGCCGCAAAGCCAGGTAATCAAAAACCGGAAAGTATTAGAAGATAACTTTAGTAAATACCAGCAACAATTTAGTGATGGCGCAGTTGTTAGACCGCCGCATTGGGGAGGTTACATAATTAACCCCGCTACAATCGAGTTTTGGCAAGGCAGGCGAAATCGCCTGCACGATCGTTTACTTTATACCTTTGCTGATAGTAAATGGAATATAGAAAGACTGGCACCGTAGAAGTATTAAGCTGAAAAATATAGGCAGGCTTACACTACTTTTATTTTCTTAATAATATCTACTGAACTACGCTTCTTTTTTTGCTGCTTCTTTTTTAGGTGCTGCATTTTTAGAAGGCTTGGCTACTCTTGTTTTACCAAAAGACCCCATAAATATTTTTCCTTTCTTGGTTTTTTTATCTCCCCGTCCCATATTTTAATTTTTATTTGTACTGTGTTAAAATTAAAAAGCAAGATACGTAATGCATCTTGCTTTTTATGCGTTTTGCAAAGTGTTAGATCTTTGAAGACAATTCTTTTCCTGCCTTAAATTTAGCTACTTTTTTAGCTTTAATTTTAATAACCGCACCAGTTTGTGGGTTACGACCATTACGGGCAGCTCTTTTGCTAACAGAGAATGTTCCAAAACCAACAAGGGTAACTTTTCCGCCACCTTTTAAAGTTTTAGTTACTGCACTTACAAAAGAATCTAAAGAAGCGTTTGCCTGGGTTTTAGTAACACCTGCATCTTCCGCCATTTTTGCAATTAATTCAGCTTTGTTCATAGTAAATAGTTTGATTTATTATCAGTGACAAATATATACGGTTTTTAATTGCAACAAAATTATTTTTTGCATTTTAGCAAAAAATAATAATCGCTGAAATCCGCATGTGGCAAGGCTTTTATAAAGGTACAAATATTGATAAGCAGAAATCGATAGTTTTACCAACCTGCTAAAGCCAATACCAGCAAGGGTTTTAAATTATATTGTCTGAAACTGTTAGCTGCAAAGGGTTTTAAAAAGTTATCTGCAATAGTTTAATAAAAAAATTAAAAGAGAATTATGCACAATTATTGCACAGATTGCATTACGGTTCGGTAGCTAATAAATCCATCTCCCCATTTTTCAATTGCTTTTTTTCTCAGTGAGGGAGCAAAATCTTCAATGTAGATCTCATAATTGCTTTTATCAGAAAAAAACAATTGCAAAACATGCGTTATACCATCTGTTTCTTCCTGGTCAATTAACTGGTAAAATTTAAAATCGTTGAATAACTTTGTTTGCATTATCTCAGGAATATGTTCCTGCAATTGCCAATTTTTCCATTGGCTGCAAACAGCAATATCTACTTTAGATGTTATGTTATATATGTACATTTTTAAATATCAAGTTCAAGATACATTGGGCAATGATCGCTGTGTTTTATTTCAGGATATATTTTTACATCCTTAATTTTATTTTTCAAATTTTCCGTCACATTAATATAATCTATGCGCCAGCCTTTGTTTTCAAGCCGTGTAGATGGGCGCAAAACATTCCACCAGGTGTATAAATGAGGCTCTTTATTTAATTGTCGTAAACCATCAACAAAGCCACTCCCTAAAAATTTATCAAACCAAGCTCTTTCTTCAGGCAAAAAACCGGTTGTTTTTTTATTTGATACAGGGTTGTGAATGTCAATTGCTTTGTGAGCAATATTATAATCTCCGCAAACAATAAGTTTTTTACGTGTTTTTTTCAGCCCATCTAAATACGATAAAAATTCATCGAGCCAAATATATTTATAAGCTTGCCTTATTTCACCGCTGGTGCCGGAAGGAAAGTAAGCGTTAATTAAAGTTACATCGCCAAAGTCTGCACGGATAACCCTTCCCTCAAAATCGCTTTGCTCCAGCTTACAGCCTTCCACTACATCATCTGGTTTAATTTTAGTAAGAATACCCACACCGCTGTAACCTTTTTTTTGAGCGCAAAACCAT
>JBKJLG010000082.1:0-2780 GCA_046596995.1 Chitinophagaceae bacterium | reverse complement strand
AGTAATGATAGATAAATTATCCTGCGCTAAAGCACAACCACTGGGTGTTGGTCCGTTGTTCCAGCCAGTTACATTTTTATAATAGCTGTTGCCCATAACCGGTGCCCAGCCTATCTCGCCGCTACCCATGCCTGTATTATATGTTGCCACCAATGCACAACTGCTGTTATAAGATGATTGGTGCGATAAACCTACTGTATGCCCGCTTTCGTGTGTGCAGCATTCGGCTACATATTTTGCGTTATTGGCAAGTCTGTCGCTAAAAACAAAGCAAGGTGTATCATCTCCCCAGGTAAATGAACCGTTGTAAGCAACGCCGCCCACACCTGTGTACCATCCGCTGGTGGGTGTAATAATTACTCTCATTCTTTTATTAAGAGGTGCTGCAAGAAATTTATTTTCGTCTGTGGTTATATTTATATTAAAAGGTCTGTAATCTTCTGCAACCCGGTTAAACACTTCTGTTATTTGTGCATCTGTCATTGCTGCCGGTGCACAGTTAATTGGTGTTCCGCCATTCCATGTTGTTGCATTTACATACTGCCCATCAAAATCGAGATAGATTGTAGCTTGAGCCGTAGGAAGGCTGCTGAGCTGTGGTGCTCCTATGGCGTTGAGGCAAATTGCCCATACTACCACAAGAAGGCTAAAGGATTTTTTCATGTTCAGGTTTTTGAGGTGGATATGTGGATACTCTTATCTTCTATTTATAAGAACGTGTTCTTTATTATTTGTCTTGTATTAATTCTTCTGTTTTTATTTTATTAATGAAATAATTGCCCGCCACATCGCTTTTAAGCTCGTAGCCATCGTTATATTTTTGATTTATGATTCTGCCTACATATGTTATAGTCGCATCATCATTTGTTCTTTTAGATATGCCGAAAATTGTACCATCTAAATTATTAAGCTTTATAACAGTACTCAATAAATTACTATAGCGTTGTATAGATGAGATAATAGTACCATTAAAAGTAATATTTCCGGGTAGCGAAAGTTGTACGGCGCTTCCTTCGGGGGTGGTAAAAGCTTTTTCTAATTCGTTTTTGGGAAAAGTAATTTTATCTGCCAGTAAACCAAAAAGATTTGGTTTTAAATCGGTAATGTGTTGCTGTGCTTTGCTGCTGTGAATTGAAATAATAAGAGCAAACAGCACTAATGCTTTAAGGTTGTGTTTCATCGGTTTGGATATTTTTGTTTTTCAAACAATACTGGATATACTTAAAACGACAGTATTGTTAAAAAATTATGTTAAGGTCAAAAAAAATCCTGAATCTATATCAAAATGGGAAAATTATCAGGTAAGTTTACGTGTTAGTATTGTCCTGTGCTTAATAAAACCAGCGTACAGGCTTCCTGAACTTTAATGCCTTTATCTTTTGCAAGCTTGTAAAGCTCATCGTTTTCAGTGCCGGGATTAAAAATGATACGTTTTGGCTTAAGAGAGAGAATATAATCGTAATAAGGTTTTTGGTTGGCAGGATTTAAATATAATGTAACCGTATCAATATCAGTTTGGGCAACCTGTTCAGTTTCTATAATAATATCACCCACTTTATCTTTCTTTTTACCAATGGCAACTACAAGGTGTTTATGGTCAAGTAATTTGTTTATTGCAAGATAACTGTAGCGGCTGGGATTTGCAGATGCTCCTAATACCAATGTTTTTTTGCTGCTCATATTTATGATTATAAAAAAGTTTAATCCAAAAACCTTGCCCTAACATCGGGTGATGGTATCATGCAGCTTTCTTTTTTACCAAACCATTTGTAACGGTTTTTGCCTACCCACTTATACACACCATCCCGTATAAATACAGGCACTATAATAAAACAATATAGTAATGGCCATAAACCGCTCAGGTGACGGCAAACCCTCAGCGCTGCCGTAGAGTAAGCATAGGCTTTGTTATTTTCAATAAAAAAAAATGTTTCTAGCCTGTCCGCAGGTAAATTATACTCGTTTAATAATTTGTTCCCGGTATTAGATTGTAATGGCGAAAACCTGATATTTTTTTTATTATCTCTTTTGATAACAAAATTTACTGCGCCGTTGCAAAAATTACAAACACCATCAAAAAGTAAAATTGCTTCCATTGCTGCGCAAAGATAAACCTTAGAAGGGCTGCCCGTGTGTACTTTTAATAAATCGCTTTATTAAAAAAGGAAAATGTTTTAGCATAGTGATGAAAAAATTTGTCAACCATACTTTGCCAAAAAAGCGTTGAATCAATCTTCCGTTTTTTAATCTTGAGGAGAATTGCTTATTCCATTTATTAATATAATTATGCTCCATTTCTCTGCGGCTTATTTTATTTTGGAGAAAATTATTTATTTCTACAAAAGCAATTTTACTACCATGCAATGCCATGCTCATTCCGTTGCCGCAAAGCGGTGTTATCATACCGGCGGCATCACCGATCAGTAAAACATGATTTTCTATTTGAGTTTTTTTTTGAAAACTTATTTGCGAAATGGTAACTGGTTCTTTGTGTAAAAAAGTTGACTGGCTGAGTATTTTTTGGAGGAATGGATTTTTTTGCAACACATTTTTTTCCATTTGGGTAATGGAATTATTATTGGTTTTTAAATTAGCGGCTGTAGTTAAATAGCAAAGACAATATTTGTCATCTTCAATTCTTGAGATGCCGCAATAGCCATCCTTAAAATTATGCAGTGCAATTGTATTAACCGGCTCATTTGATTTTACATGATACTTAACGCCAATATAATTGTTTAACTTATTGGGTTTTTCCTTTATAAAATCTCTTGAAAATTTTA
>JBKJLG010000322.1:0-2735 GCA_046596995.1 Chitinophagaceae bacterium | reverse complement strand
GTTGCCAGCGAAAATTTTGCCACTGCAATATTGCCTTCTAAAAATTGCAGGTCAGGATCTTTACCTAAATTTCCGATAAGCATAACCCTGTTTACACCTCTCATATAATTATTTTTTAGCTAAGAGGAGAAGAGGAAAATGAGAAAAAGAGGCTTCGTGTAAAACTCTTTTATCTTGTTTAACTCTTTTTATCTCTTAGAATTACTCAAATTTAAAGATAATTTTAATCTTTTAAAAAGGTACTTATAAGTTTAGGAAAAGGCAACAGACTTATCTTTTTCTGTGAGGCTAAATTATAATGTTTTAAAGGCAGTTTTTCCCTAACGCTTATATTTATAAATTGCCCGCTAAGGGTTTGGTGTGTTAGCTGTTGTTTATACACCGGCGATATTCTATTTATTGTAATTTCAGTATTACCCATTATCATTTTAAATTTATTTGATTGCTGTAGCTTTTTTATAGTGGTGGCACAAGGCATTTCAATTAAAATAAACTCGTAAAGGCTTTGCCAAATATCTTTTTCAATTCTTTTACGCACATAAAACTTGTTTTTATACTCCACAACCAAATAATACAGCCACCTGTTTTTCTTTACAATTGTTTTTTCTTTTACCGGTAATTGCAACACCATGCCGGTAAGATAAGCAGCACAACTGCTTTTTAAAGGGCAAATTTCGCAAAGTGGCAAAGGCTTGCAAATAGTAGCCCCAAAATCCATTATTGCCTGGTTGTAGATGCCTGCATTTTTTTTATCCAGCAATTCGTTGGCAAGCAGGCTAAAAGATTTTTTCCCTTCGGGATGATCAACAGGAATATTAATACCAAAAAATCTTGCCAGCACCCTAAAAACATTCCCATCTAATACAGCATGGGGTAAATTATAGGCGAACGAGCTAATTGCTGATGCAGTGTAGGTTCCAACACCTTTTAATGCTAAAATATTTTCATATATTACAGGAAATTTTCCGAATAGTTCATTTGAGATATATTTTGCAGATGCAATAATGTTTCGGCAGCGGGTATAATAGCCCAATCCTTCCCACATTTTAAAAACCTCACTTTCCGGCGCAGCCGCAAGTTTGTGTACAGTTGGGTATTTAGCAATAAACCGGTTATAATAATCAAGCCCCTGACTTACCCTTGTTTGCTGCAAAATAATTTCGCTTATCCAGATTTTGTATGGGTCTTTTTCATTTTTCCAGGGCATTTGGCGGGTATTTTCATTCTTATTCCACTTTAAAAGTTCGGTTGTAAAAAAATTCTTTTTTTCCATTTAGATATAAGTGATCTTTAATCAGTTTTTAAATTAATTCTCAATGAGTTAGTTATTTAGAATAAGATTATTAAATTTGTGAAAGCCATCTAACTTTTCACTAAAAGTAATTATAATGAGAAAAGCAGACCTGATCAATCAAATCTCAGAAAAAACAGGTATATCCAAAGTAGATGTTTTGGTTACGCTGGAAACCATGTTTAAACAAGTTAAAGAATCTCTCGCCAACGGAGAAAATATTTACATACGTGGCTTTGGTAGTTTTATAACCAAAAAAAGAGCTGCCAAAATTGGCAGAAACATCAAAAAAAATATTGCCGTAAATATTCCTGAGCATTATGTACCCGCCTTTAAGCCTGCCAAAGAATTTGTAAAGGATATTAAAGATAAAAATGAGGCAAGAAAACAACAAGAGTAATTACCTTTGCAGCCGGCAAACTATACAACTGCCGCATTTTAAGTGAAACAAAAAATAATATTAACCACCGGCGGCGTTATACTATTATTATCCCTTTTTATTTTTGGCAAAATAGAAACCCAAAAAAGTAAACCGCATGCGGATGAACATGTAACCCATACTGCTTTCAATATTACTGATTCTATTAAAAGCGCAAAGAATCAACTTACTTCTTCGCAACTTATTTACATTGCTGATTTGGAAAACAGCATAACCCGGGGTGATGTAAAAAATCAATCACATAAAAATTACCTCCATGCAGCCAATTTTTGGAAAGATTCAGCTAAAAATTTTATTGGCTACGCATATTACCTAAGCGAAGCTGCCAAGTTGGATAATTCGGAAAAAAACCTCACCTTTGCTGCCCGGTTGATTTTAGACAGCATGCGAAGACAAGGAAATGACCTGATAAAAGCATGGGAAGCTGAAACAGCCATAGTTCTTTTTACAAAAGCTTTACAGTTAAATCCTGAAAATGATCAACTGAAAATTGGATTGGGAAGTTGCTATATATATGGTAAAGGAATGATTGGTGATGCAACAGAAACCATGAAAGGTGTTCAGCAGTTGTTACAGGTAGTTGGCAAAGATTCTACCAATATGCAGGCACAAATGCTGCTGGGTATTGGCGGGGTTATATCAAAGCAATACGATAAAGCAATTGTTCGCTTAAATAAAGTTGCTTTAGCACAACCAGGTAACCTTGAAGCAATATCATGGTTGGCTGATGCTTATGCTGAAAGCGGCGACAAAACAAATGCTGTAAAGTGGTACAATTACAGCAAGAAGCTGGTAAATAACCCAGCCTACAGCAAAGAAGTTGATGAAAGAATAAAATCATTGAATTCTAACCCCTGAGAGTTAATTGGTCGGATTGGTTTTTAAAATATTAAAATAATTATTAAATAATTGAGTTATGCCTTGTGGTAAAAAGAGAAAACGACATAAAATTGCTACACACAAACGCAAAAAGCGTTTAAGAAAGAATCGTCATAAAAAGAAATA
>JBKJLG010000229.1:0-2948 GCA_046596995.1 Chitinophagaceae bacterium | reverse complement strand
CGCAGCCATGCAAAAGCAGCATGTACATCTTCCTGCGGAGCAGGACTATGAAATTTTGGTGCAAGCCTGTAATTGATTGTTGCCACCTGGTAGCCTGCATTGGCAAAATAATTATTTACTGCTGCAATTTCACTATTATCTCCACGCCGCCATGAGCCACCATGCACCACCACCAAACATGGACGAACACCCGGTATTGCAGATGGATAAAAATTTAAATCAAGTTGCACACCTTCGTGTACAGCATATTTGTGTGTTGTAAAAGGTATTGTTTTTGCGCCATTACCGGTAAGCATTTGTAAAAAACTAAAAGGCTTCGCCAGATGAAAGCCTTGCATATCACTATTGCTTACACCGAAAGAAGTTTGCAAATCTTTATCAAGCCGGCTGCCAATTGTGTATGCATTAATTACAGGATATGATAAGGAAATAAAAGTGATGGTACCTGCAATTATGCAAAACACTTTAAATCTTTTTGCAAAAAAACTCCATACCAATAAAAGCAAAGCAGCCAGCATAAATACCCAGGGAAATTCAGAAATAGCAATACCAGCGTACCATGTTTCTTTACTCGGTACGGGAAAATAATTTACAAGAGAAAGGATAAAAAGAATAAGTATGAGGATGATGCGTATCATTTATTTTTTTTAAGATATACGGGGAATGTTTACCGTTAGACTTTCCATTTGGTTTGCAATTTTTTTAATTTATAGCAGAAGCTTTGGATAAATAAAAAATATTCCCGCAAAAAGCGGGAATAAAAAAGTGATCATACTCTCCAAATTTTATTATCCTAAGACCTCCTGGATTCCTCTGCAGTTGGGCCATACAAACCAGGCACAGTGTTGCCGGTGCTGCGTAAATAAACGATCATCTCACCACGATGGTGATATAAATGATTAAATAAAAATCCCCTAATAACCTGTATCCTTTGCATTTCAGGGAACAGTGGCTCGCTATCTCCCATTACCATTTTCCAGTTTTCAAACATGCTTTCGTCAGTTGCAGCTTCTAATGCCTCATGAGCCATTTTTACATTTTCCTCAAACTTTGCAACAATGTTTTCAGCTTTCGTAACATCGCCTTTATCATATTTGTATCCAGCCATATCAAATACATTTTGCAGCAATGTGCCGGGATACCAATTATAAACTTCCGCAATGTGAGAAGCTAGCTGTGCAGTTGTCCACGAAATATCAGAAGGCTTATAATCTAAAGCGCTATCTGGTATAGCCTTTAAAAGCTTGCGGGTATTTTCTGCTTCGTGCATAAATTCTCCCAAGAGTGCTTTTACTATCATGTTATTTAATTTTTTCAAAAAAAATATTAGTAAGCTTTTACCACATTATACATAAAAACTTTTGGTTCACCTTCTACCCCTGCTTCTTTCATTTTGTCTTTAAGATCTTGCGAAGCCATAAATGCTTTTGCCTTTGTCATGTCATTAATTGCTAAAACAACAGTTACCATGTGGTTATCATCCACATCATAACCGATTGCCCTGTCGCTAAGCCCGGCATCAACCCTGGTTTGTTTATGGCTGTCAAAAGATTTTTTCCAGGCATCCCAATCTTTCACTTTATGTGTAATAATAACACGGCTGGTGGCAGTATTGGTGGTTGAGTCCATCATTTGAACATTAAGGCGGGTTATGCTCGGTACACCAATAACGCCACCTTTTTGCATGGCTTCTTTTAATGCAGGGGTAACCATAAAATCTTTTGCTTTTGCAGCATCATCCATTCTTACTGCAACCAACAAACTGTTGTTGTCTTCAATGCCTCGTCCAATAATATAATCATGTAAGCCAGCGGCTAACCGCATAGAATCTCCGGATGTGTAAGCAGCCATCCATTTATCAAAGTTCGCAACCTTGTGCATTACAATCATAACATCCTGAGGTTTTGCAGGTGCTTCTGTTTTAGCTACTGTACTGTCGGTACTTACCGTTTCTGTTTTTTGCTCATCATTATTACCACATGATGATAATAACATAATGGCTGCAAAAGGAATTGCAGATAGAATTTTAAAATACTTCATTTTTTAAGATTTTGTTTTGGTTAAAAAAAAAGGTACTAAAATATGTTAGCAGAAAATAAATGTAAATAAATTATTTGATTAACAGATAACCAAAAAAAAATCCCTCCTTTTTTAAAAGAAGAGATTTAAGATACATTGATAATCCTATTGCTTAATAAACCTTTGGGTTATTAATTTACCGGTAGCAGTCTGTATCTGAATAATATACAACCCAGCCCTGAGTGAATTAACATCTACAGAATTACTTTTTTGTACTGGCGTTGTTTTTACCAGTGCACCTGTTGCATTAAATATCTTAACACTTTTTATTTCAATATCCGAATCAATTATTAGCGTGCTGACTACCGGGTTGGGATAAATATTTATTTTACCTGTTAATTTATTCCCGGTAATATCGGCTTTGCCATTATCCTCTTCAGTATTTAATTGTTTTATAAACTGAATACTCTGTGTATTGCTTTTATTTATAGTTGCAGCGCTGGCACTCAATACTACTGCATCTATATACACAAGATCACTGTTATCACTGGCATCGCATTGAATGCGGAACTGAGAATTAGCTGCAAATGGAATTGTATTTAAAGTTACCGTTGCATGATAAAAACCATTATTATTAAAATGAGTACCCGCTACAAATGTTGCTACAGTGCTCCAGGTTGTACCGTTAAAATATCTTACCCAAACATCTTCCCCGCTTTCCATTCCATAACTGTAAAAATAAAAATCAAGGGTTAGAGAATTATATGCAGATAAATTATAAGCAGCCGACGTCATTGATGATGCTACACCACCATTATCTCTTAATTGAATTGAATACGTTCCTTCATACGATCTTGTACCAGTATAGCGTGAACAATCACTGCCACCATCTGTCCATCCGTTCCATCCTGCTTCAAAATAATGACCGA
>JBKJLG010000017.1:0-3914 GCA_046596995.1 Chitinophagaceae bacterium | reverse complement strand
TGATTATTAACAGGCTTATTCTTCTCTTTTTAAAAAATAAAAAAATAAGAATAAGCCTGTTAATAATCAGCAGTTATTTGCTTTCCGGCGGTATTGCCCAGGCCATGAAATATTATTTTGAAGAAGCAAGACCGATGGTGTACAGTGGGCTTGAGGGGTATAAATATTTTATTGATAATGTTTCGCTGCGTAATTATCACTCATTTCCTTCCGGGCATACAGCTTCTGCGTTTGCGCTGGCAGCTATTTTAGCATTTATTTCTCCTGATAAAAAAAGGTGCTTATTATTTTTATTAATAGCAATTATTGTAGGCTACAGCCGCATTTATATCGGTCAGCATTTTTTAATTGATGTATTGGTTGGCTCTTTTGTAGGCGTTGCCTCTTCTATTATTTGCTGGCTGGCTTTGTATAAAAAATTATGGCTGGTATAGGGCTACCAACCCAGCACCCACGCAAATATCAGCGGAGCAACAATGGTTGCATCACTCTCTACAATAAATTTTGGTGTAGTAATATCCAGCTTGCCCCAGGTAATTTTTTCATTGGGTACAGCGCCTGAATAAGAGCCATACGATGTTGTAGAATCGGATATTTGGCAGAAGTAACTCCAAAAAGGAACATCATGCCATTCAAGATCCTGATACATCATCGGTACAACACAAATAGGAAAATCTCCGGCAATGCCACCACCTATCTGAAAAAATCCAACTCCTTTTCCAGAAGAATTTTTTCGGTACCAGTCACTCAATTCAACCATATATTCAATACCGCTTTTCATGGTTACGGCTTTTAGTTCACCTTTAATTACATACGAGGCAAAAATATTTCCCATCGTACTGTCTTCCCAGCCCGGTACTACAATCGGGATATTTTTTTCTGCTGCAGCCAGCATCCAGCTGTTCTTTGGGTCAATTTCATAATACTGTTCCAACACACCGCTCAGCAACATTTTGTACATGTATTCATGCGGAAAATATCTTTCGCCTGCAGCTTCTGCATCTTTCCATATTTTATAAATGTGTTGCTGCAATCTTCTAAAAGCTTCTTCTTCCGGTATGCAGGTATCGGTAACACGGTTGTAATGATTTTCTAATAAATCCCATTCATCTTGCGGAGAAAGATCACGGTAATTAGGCACTCTTTTATAATGACTGTGCGCCACCAGATTCATAATATCTTCTTCAAGATTTGCACCTGTACAACTGATGATCGCCACTTTATCCTGCCGTATCATTTCAGCAAAAGAAATTCCGAGTTCAGCCGTACTCATGGCGCCTGCAAGCGTTACCATCATTTTACCGCCTTCATCCAAATGTGTAACGTAACCCTTGGCTGCATCCATTAAAGCGGCTGCATTAAAATGGCGATAATGCTTTTCAACAAATTCTGAAACGGGCCCTTTATTCATAGTATTTTTTTAAGAAGGCAAAAGTAAAATTTTTTGTCCAAAGGACTTCTATGAAGGGCTGTCAGCAGCAGTAATTCTATTCTGCATTTGTTCGGGCTATACATTACAAGCTGCTACGCAGGCTTTCCATTTCTATCCCGTAGCTTTTGAATGATAGAATATATCTCAACTTTAATCATCTTATTTTTTTTGTAACGCAAAGAACGCAATGAATCGCAAAGAGCCGCAAAGACTTTACGCAACTTTGCGATTTTACTTTGTTCCTTGCGTTAGAATTATTTCTCCAAAAATAAAAGCCACGTCTTTGCGAGCCGTCGTTTTTAAAAGAAAAAACGAAATACTATAAACTCAGGCGAAGCAATCTCATAACGAATGTTTGATAGCAGATTGCTTCGGCGCAGGCAAATTATTTTTGAATTGTATATTCATAAATGCTCCTCGCAAAGACGTAATTTTGATTTGAAAATACACTTTTATGTAATCACAAAATGAAATATGGTGGATGCGCATATATTATAACCAATCAATACAATAAGGTATTATATACAGGTGTAACTGCAGAACTAAGAGCAAGAATTTGGGAACACAAAACTAAGTTTTACCCTAAAAGTTTTACTGCTAAATATAATTGCAATAAAATAGTTTGGTTTCAAACTTTTCAAAGAATTGAAGAAGCTATTGAAAGAGAAAAACAAATAAAAGGCGGCAGCAGAAATAGCAAAAATATTTTAATACAAAGAATGAATCCGACCTGGAAAGATTTATGGGAAGATATTCAGGAATTATAACAGAATATGGAAGATTACCAACCATGTCCGTCTTTGCGAGCCGTCGTTTTTTAAAGAAAAAACGAAATACTATAAACTCAGGCGAAGCAATCTCATAATGAATGTATAATATAAGATTGCTTCGGCGCAGGAAGACAGATTGAATTGCAAATTTATTATTGCGCCTCGCAAAGACGAGAGCTGGTTTGGTCCCTTTTTTTTCGCTGATCCTAAAACTGAAAATAAATAAATGAGCTGCTGCTTTCCTGGCTTAAAATTAAAAGTATCAGCATTGCACTCCATATCAATCCCAGCAACCACCATGGTAATTTGTTGGCAACAGTTAACACTCTTGTATTACGCATAAACCAATGAAAAGCAACCATGCCAATAATTATAACTGAAACTTTTATAATAGTTAGGTTAGATAAAAGTACTGCGCCATTGGGAACATGAGAGAACATTGCCGTAAGCATTCGCCAAGCTGAAGTAAAATCAGGAGCTCTAAAAAATACCCATGTTACATTAACCAGAAAAAAAGTAAGAAGTGCCAATAAAAAATTAGATGATTGAACTTTTTTTAAAAAACGCGGCGCCATAAATCCCTGCACAACTACTTTGTTGCCTGATATATCTTCGATAGGTTTTAATCTCAATTTAGAATCCTGTATTAATTTTTCGACACATAAATACAAACCATGCAATGCCCCCCAAACTACAAACGTCCAGTTGGCTCCATGCCACAGTCCTCCAAGAAGCATCGTGATCATGAGATTAATGTAAGTTCTAAACTTACCTTTCCTGTTTCCTCCCAAAGGGATGTATAAATAATCCCTTAGCCAGGCTGATAAAGTGATATGCCATCTCCTCCAAAAATCTGAGAAACCTACTGCGGCATAGGGGTATAAAAAATTTTCCGGCAATACAAAACCTAAACAGGATGCCACACCAAGTGCACAGGATGAATATCCGGCAAAATCAAAAAATATTTGTCCGGAAAATGCCAACACTCCCATCCATGCATCTAAAGTATTCAATGCATCTTTTGAATTGAATACAGTATTTGCAGGATCGGCAAGCATGCTATCTGCCAATACAACTTTCATAAATAAGCCAAGAGAAATTAATAACAACCCATTCATCATTTGCTTTTGTGTAGCTGTTCGTGGCGTTTCAAATTGCGGTACAAGCTGCGGCGGACGAACAATTGGACCTGCAACAAGATGAGGGAAGAAGGTAACAAACAGAGAAAAATCAAGCAATGATTTTACCGGTTCACTTCTTTTTTTATACATGTCAATCGTATAGCATAATGTGGTGAATGTATAAAAAGAAATCCCGGCAGGTAAAATAATATTAGGTTTAGCCGGATGATAATCCATGCCCAAGCTATTGACAAGAGTTGTAAAATTTTCCAGTAAAAATGTTCCATATTTAAAAAAGCAAAGCATACCAAGATTGCCTATCAGGCTTACCACCAATAATAAATGCCTTTTATACTTATTAGGTTGTGTATACAATGCCCTGCCCACAAAATAATCTACAATGGTTGCCAGCCACAGCAGTAAAACAAAAGGTGGGTTCCATGCAGCATAAAAAATGTAACTGGCGATTAATAAATTTATTTTTTTAACTTTCCATGCTAAGGGAAGATTGTGCAGCACAAGCATCACAATAAAAAATACAATGAAGGTGTAGGAGTTGAAGACCATTATTGTTAGTTTTTGGAATTAATA
>JBKJLG010000016.1:0-7612 GCA_046596995.1 Chitinophagaceae bacterium | reverse complement strand
TAAGCATTTCCAAAAAACATATAGCACAAAACAATTGAAGTAATAATCCCTGCCAGGTCGGCAAGCAGCATAGAGCCGATTGCATAGCGTGTGTTTTTTATAGAAACTGCTCCAAAGTAAACGGCTATTACATAAAATGTTGTATCAGATGACCCCTGTAAAACACATGCCAGTCTGCCCGAGAATGAATCAGGCCCAAAGGTCTTCATGGTATCTATCATCATTCCTCTGGCTCCGCTACCACTTAATGGTTTAATTAAAGCGGTTGGTAATCCATCTACAAAGCGTGTATCAGAACCCATTGAGGCAAACAGGCTTTTCATGCCTTCAATTATCACATCAAATGTTCCGCTGGTGCGTAACATACTTATTGCTACAAGCATACCCACCAAATAAGGAATAATTCTTACCGCAGTTTCAAAACCATTTTTTGCTCCATCTACAAATGAGTCAAAAATATTTATCTTTTTATAAAGAGCGCCCAGTACAATTACAAAAAAGATAAATAATATTAAACCGTTACTAAGTATACCCGAAAAAGTTTGTACACCGTGAAAGTTTAATGAAGTAAGATATATAACAAGCAATGCAATGACGGAAGAAACTCCCCCTACCCAAAGTAGTATTACTGGTTGAAAAACATTGATCTTTTGTTTGTAAGAAACAATAAGCATGGCAGCCATCGTTGCAACAAATGTGGCAATCATACAGGGCACAAAAATATCTGTAGGATTTGCAGATTTTAAAGCAGCTCTTGCGGCGATGATACTTACGGGTATTAAAGTAAGCCCCGAAGCATGCAGACACAAAAACATTATCTGTGCATTGGAGGCTGTATCTTTTTTTGGATTTATCTCCTGCAAACTTTCCATGGCTTTTATTCCAAAGGGTGTGGCTGCATTATCAAGCCCTAATAAATTTGCAGAAAAATTCATCATCATATGCCCCATAGCGGGATGATCTTTGGGTACTTCAGGAAATAATTTGGAGAAGAACGGCCCAATGATCTTTGATAAAAGCCGTATCCCTCCCGCCCTTTCTGCAATGGCCATAAACCCCATAAATAAAGCCATAATACCAATAAGATTTATAGATAGATCAACAGCTGTTTTACAGGTAGCAATTATGCCGTCAGCATTTTGTTCTCTGTAAGAAATAATTTTATTACCATCCGTTTTTACAATTTTCTTGTCGCCGCTTTTTATTTCTTTAACGCTGTCAAGTTTTTTATACGCTGCCGCAGATAATTGTGCAGAATCAATTTGCACTGTACGGGAAGTATCACCTGATTTGCCCACCACCATTTTATTGAAAATATCTTTTCTATCAGGAGAAAAAACAGCCTGTAGGCTTGCTGCTAAAATTGCAATAATTATAAAAGCAGCCCATATCCGGCTCAGTGCCATAAGATAACGTTAATGGTAAGAGACTAAGATAATAAGTCTAAATCATTTCAGATCAATTAACTTATTTTTGCCGCCTGAAAATAAGAAATAAGAAATCGTATTTCGTACTTCTTACATCGTACATCGTAATATAAATCAATATGGCTTTAAGAGCAGGAATTGTGGGATTGCCCAATGTAGGAAAATCAACTTTATTTAATGCAGTAAGCAACAGTGCAAAAGCACAGGCTAGTAATTACCGCTTTTGTACCATTGAGCCAAATGTAGGGCTGGTAAATGTTCCAGACGAAAGGCTTGATAAACTTGCAGAGTTGGTAAATCCTGATCGCATTGTGCCTACCCAAATTGAGATTGTTGATATTGCCGGATTAGTTAAAGGGGCCAGTAAAGGCGAAGGATTAGGAAATAAATTTTTGGCAAACATCAGGGAGGTGGATGCTATTATTCATGTAATAAGATGTTTTGAAGATGAAAATATTTTAAGGGACGAAGGAGCCATCAACCCAATCAGTGATAAAGAAATAATTGAAACAGAATTACAGTTAAAAGATCTTGACAGTGTAGAAAGAAAATTATCACGTACTGAAAAAATGCTGAAGACAGGAGATGCAAAAGTAAAACTAGAATACGAAGTATTATTGCGATGCAAAGATCATCTTGATAAAGGAAAGAATATTCTTTCTCTTGATCTTTCAAAAGAGGAAAAAGCTGCTATAGCCGAAAATTTTTTACTTACAGATAAACCTGTAATGTATGTTGCTAATGTTGATGAAGCCTCTATGCATACCGGCAACAAATATTCTGATGTGTTGGTGGCAGCAGCTAAAGCAGAAAATGCGCAGGTAATAATTATGACCAATGCCATAGAAGCCCAGATAGCAGAATTTGAAGATGCTGAGGACAAAAAAATGTTTATGGATGAATATAAAATGGAAGAGCCTGCTTTGGATCGTCTTATTCATTCTGCATATAAGCTCTTAGATCTTTCCACATATTTTACCGCAGGTGTACAAGAGGTAAGGGCCTGGACAATACATCACGGATGGAAGGCACCACAGGCTGCAAGTGTTATTCATACTGACTTTGAAAAAGGCTTTATAAAAGCAGAAGTTATTTCTTATGTTGATTTTATCAATTACAAATCGGAAGCCGCCTGCCGGGATAACGGAAGATTAAGAATAGAAGGCAAAGAATATGAAGTAAAGGATGGGGATGTAATGCATTTTAGATTTAATGTATAAATATCTGAACCATGATTTTCGGGATTAAAAAGATTAAAGGGAAATAAAAATATTTGCATTCTTTCAAATTTCTTTTAATCCTTAAAATCTTACTAAATCATGGTTCAGAAAATTCTAAAATACGTTATAACCAAAGCTCACATAATATAATCCACCCATTAAAAAAATAAAAAGACCTCACAGGTTTTTAAAACCTGTGAGGTCTACGACTTTGTGCGTTACCAAGCCCCTCTACCGGAGGGGTTTGGGGAGGCTTCTAAAATACATTATAACCAAAGCTCACATAGTACAATCCACCCACTTATAAAATAAAAAGACCTCACAGGTTTTTAAAACCTGTGAGGTCTACGACTTTGTGCGTTAGCAAGCCCCTCCTACCGGAGGGGCTTGGGGAGGCTTCTAAAATACATTATAACCAAAGCTCACATAATATAATCCACCCACCTGCGGATTACCAAAAGCACTTCTATAATATTTATTTAAGAGGTTAGTAGCTCCTAACTTAATAAGACTTTTATTATCTTTTAATTTATAGCTGATCATCCCATCAAGTGTTTCATAAGCTGGAACAAGTCCGCTTCCGAAAGTACCTTCCCAGTTGTTTTCATCCTGCCAACGGAAATTCACATTAAATCCTATGCCTTTGTAAACATTAGGATTTGAAAGCCCAAGGTTATAACGTATTTCAGGTGTATTAAAGAAAGTAATAACACCTGCAGGAACATCTCTTAGCTTATCGCCAAAAACGTTTGCAGAGAAAACGAAACTCTTATAAAAATTATAATCCACACTTGCTCCATATCCTATTGCTTTTACGGGAGTGGAAGTGTTGATTACAAAAGAGATATTATCAGTAGTGAACGGATTTACTAACTCCGTGGGAGCATTAGCCGCAACTCCGCTTTTACCTCTAAACACTCCGGTACGGGAAATAAAATCTTTATATCTGCTATAATAACCATAAACATCAACCAATAATTTTTTTGTTACAAGTCCTTTGTAGCCCACTTCAAATGATTGGGTAGATTCTGGCTTGATAGCTTTAAATGTAGCAGGCACTAACAAAGCGGGGTTTGGAGCACCGGCATTGAACGATGCCCTGTATGCAAGTGTACTGGCCACAGTATATGCCGGATTTGTATCAAATTTAAAGAAAGTATTAAAACTTGGCAATCCCCCTATCAGACGGTTTACACCACCGGTAAGCAAATTGATGTATTGGTCCTGTGTAGATGGGAAACGATATGCAGTTTGATAAGACATCCGGATATTATTATCCTTTGCTACTTTAATAACAGCTGTTACTCTTGGGGTGAATCTGCCTTCAAAATTTTCATTTTTATCATACCGTATAGTACCTGTTAATTTAAGTACATCATTCAGTAATTTTTTTTGCAATTGAGCATAAGCACCATATTCATTAATGTTTATTTTACCGGCAGTATCTGCAAAGATGGTACCCTGAGAATTTAATGTGAATCTGCGATAACTTGCTCCCACTAAAACTTCAGCAAATTTTACCTGATCCGTTAAATTGTATTGCCCCTCAAAATGGTATAGGTTCGACTTATCCGCAAATTTTGCTCCCGCTGCAGAAACGTTTGTATTTTTTGCATTATTAAATGCTGTATTAAATCCTGCAGTACCGGGTATTAGCCTGCCCGTTTCAGCAACTACCCTTGCAGCTCTGTGGGCATCATCATCGTTTGCTCCGAGGAACAATCTTCTTTGCCCGTAGGTTCCTACATACTGCTGAAACCAGGCAGCATTTGTCTTCCAGGAATTATTAATAAAAAATGCCGCAGTGGTTGCTGTATAAGAATTACCTGAGTTTTCCTGGGTGGTATAACCTCTCAAAAACCAGTTTCTGCTTTTTAATTCTACTTTATACTGACCCATTTTTAGATCTTTTAAAGAGTATCTATCAGCACCCGTGTAAACCGAAGTACCCGAGCCATAATAGCCCATAAAAGATGCTTCAAGATTATCATTTATTTTATAATTAGCACCTGCAGATAATCTAACATTATATGCATTGTAATTAACAAGATCTTTTTCCAAATACCCTGTTCTGCTGACATTTGGAGCTAAGGTTGAATTAAATGTATTAGCATAGGGATTATTAGCTACCCTACTCGTAGGAATTAAGAATGGAAGAAGATTTGAAAACGGAGCTAAGCCCGGGTTAGCAGCAAATTGAGCTGCAATTTGTCCTGGAGTAAGACCAAATCCAATAAATTGATCCACCGCTCCTGCAACAGCAGCACCACCACCTGCAATTAATTGACCTCGTACTACCTGTGCAAATGCTTTCATATTTCCGCTGATTTCATCCCCAAATACATTTATACCATCATAATTGGGGTCATTTAATCTATCGCTGTTTGGTTTTAATGAGCTAAACACATTGTTCCTTATTAAACCTCTTTGATCATTACCTTGCCAATCCTGTGCCTGCACTAATTGTGCGCCAATTTTAAAAGCAAACTTCTCTGATACTTTTTTGGCCCATCTCACTGTCCAGTCAGTATAAGGTGCCCCTCTTCTTTGATAATTATCAATATGGTTAATACCTTGTTTTATCTGAAAACTTAGTCCCTGGTATTTAAATGGATTTTTACTATTAATTAGTAAAGTTCCATTAGTACCCCCGGAGCCATATAATGCCGATGAAGCACCAGGTAATAATTCCAGGTTTTCTACATCCAGTTCAGTAAGACCAATGATACTACCCACTGAAAAATTTAAAGCAGGCGCCTGGTTATCCATACCATCTACAAGTTGTATAAACCTTAGGTTTCCGCTACCGTTAAAACCACGTGTACTGGGGGTTTTAAAAGCAAAGCTGGATGTAGTAAGATCTACTCCTTTAAGCGTACCTAAAACATCATAATAACTTGGAGAAGCAGCATTACGGATGGCAGCTGCACTTACTCTTTCTATAGAAACCGGCGACTCCAATATTCTTGACGGAGTTCTGGTAGCTGCAATTACAACTTCCTGACCAAGAATATTGGTAGGTTTAAAATTTACCATCACATTTTCTGAAGAGCTTACTGTGATCTCCTGCATTTCAAAGCCGATAGAAGATACAATTAAGGTAAGCGGTAATTTTTGCGTAGTAGTTAATTTAAAGTTACCCTTATCATCTGTAAAGGTTCCTGAGCCTGAGCCTTTAACTGTAACAGATGCTGCAGAGATCACCTCTGAAGTTGAGGAATTTTTTACAGTACCACTTATTGTGGTAGTTTGCGCAAAGGCAGCAATAGAAAAAATATTTGCCAGTGCAACAGCAGCAAGATATTTAAATCTTTTTCTCATAATAGTAGTTTTGTTTTAAGAATTTGCAGCAAAATAACGATTGTTATTATGCTATGGAAATTTAATTTTCACCAATTATATTTAAAATGTTTACATCTATGCAATATTATAATTTTATAATTAAGATTACCACTCTATTTTAGAGTTATGACAACATATAATTTACCAGGGCAAACACATTTTTATTCCGGAAAAGTAAGAGATGTTTACACCATCAATAATAAAATATTGGTGATGATTGCTACCAACCGAATTTCAGCTTTTGATGTTATTCTTCCTTCTCCGATTCCCTATAAAGGACAAGTATTAAATCAGATTGCTGCATATATGCTGAATGCTACTAAAAATATATGCCCAAACTGGCTGTTACACACGCCTTCACCAGATGTATCCATCGGTAAAAAATGTATTCCCTTTAAAATTGAAATGGTTGTTAGAGGGAATCTAACGGGGCATGCGTGGCGCACTTATGCATCAGGAAAGAGAGAATTATGTGGCGTTACATTACCTGAAGGATTAAAAGAAAATGATTTTTTTTCGTCACCCATAATTACGCCTTCTACCAAAGCCAGTGAAGGACATGATGAAGACATAAGCAAACAGGAAATAATTAAAAATAATTTAGCTGGCGCAGATGATTATGAAAAAATTGAACAATACAGTTTACAATTATTTGCCAGGGGAAAAGAAATTGCAGCAAGCAGAGGATTAATTTTGGTTGATACAAAGTATGAATTTGGAAAAATAGATGATCAAATATATTTAATGGATGAAATTCATACACCCGACAGCTCTCGTTATTTTTATGCAGATGGTCCCGATAGCTATCGGGATGAGCTAAGGCAAAAAAATAATGAAAAACAAAAACAACTTAGCAAAGAATTTGTAAGAGAATGGCTGATAGAAAATAATTTTATGGGAAAAGAAGGTCAGACAGTGCCCGCTATGACTGAGGAATGGATAAACACAATAAGTAAACGTTATATTGAGCTTTATGAAAAATTAATTGGCGAAAAATTTATACCTGAGTTAATTAATGATGAAGAAAGAGAAATGAAAATTTTGAATGCACTAAAAATGATAAACTAAAAAAACCCTGAAGGTTTTAAATCTTCAAGGTTAAATAATTTATTTTGAAAAAAATTATGCCTGTTTGGTAAGCTGAATGTTTAAATGAAGTTTTACTTCATCACTTACAACGAGACCGCCAGCCTCTGTAAGTGCACCCCAGGTTAGCCCAAAATCCTGCCGGTTAATTTTACCGGTTATTTCAAAACCAGCTTTTGTTTGCCCGTACATATCTTTTGCAATACCGCCAAATTCTACATTTAATTCAATAGGGTTGGTTTTATCTTTTATGGTTAGATTACCCTTTAGCGAGTAATCTGAGCCTGATTTTTTTTCAAGCGATGTAGAAACAAAAGTGATCTTTGGATGGTTGGCAGCATCAAAAAAATCGGCTGATTTTAAATGTTCATCTCTTTGCGCTGAATTGGTTTCTATACTATTTACTGTTGCAGAAAAAATGGACTTTGCGTCAGTAAAATCTTCGCTTGTAGCTTCTACTTCGCCTTCGTATTCTTTAAACGAACCTGTAACAGTTGATATAACAAGATGCTTAACTTTAAACTGCACTTCTGAGTG
>JBKJLG010000135.1:0-3272 GCA_046596995.1 Chitinophagaceae bacterium | reverse complement strand
GATACTTTGCATTTTACGTTTGATCAAAATTATCCCAATGACAATATCATATTATTTGGAGATATAAATGATGATCTTGATCAAACTATAACAACTGGTATTAATCCGCCAGTAACTTCATATTCAACTTTTATTAATCATGATGTCCATTTCTCTTCTCCAACATTGGCTTTAAGTCTGGCTGGAAAAAAATCTACAGTAAGTTATAATGATATAATTGATCATGTAATAATAAGTAATGAAATGCAACTTCGTTACTTACCGGGTTCTGCCACTATTTTAACGGATGTAGCCAGTCAAATAAATAAATATGGTTCAACTACATCAGATCATTATCCGGTATTTACAAGATATACTTTCCCAAATACGGTAGTTCCGGTTGTTACCTCGTGCCCATCTGTGCCTGCATTTTGTGCAGTAAGCAATAGTACTTACACCATACCACAGTTTATAGCAACTGATGATTGCGGAAGTGTAACTTATAATTATTCAGTAACAGGCGCTACAATCCGCACAGCCAATACAAATAATGCCAGCGGAATATTTAATACAGGTACAAGCGTAATTACATTTACGGCTACTGATGGATTTAATAATACGATTACTTGCCAAACAACGGTTGTGGTAAATCCATCACCGGTTGTTATTATACCCGATGCTTTTGCTTCTTCAACAGGGGTTATTGTTAATACTGTTTACCCGGGCCTCCCTTCGGCATCTTCTATAACTTTAACCGCAACAGTAAATAATGGTACCGCACCTTATACTTATAGCTGGTCTAATGGTGCTATTACATCATCCATAACCGTTAGCCCTACAGCCAATACAACTTACACAGTAACAATTACAGATGCAAAAGGGTGTACAGTTTCTGCAAGTAAAAATATAAGCGTTATAAACGTTCAAAGTACCAATCCCGGTAAATTGATCATTTGCCACAAAACAAGCGCAGAGCCTGTAACCATTGAGATAGATGCTGCTGCTATTACTGCACATTTAAATCATGGTGATATACTGGGGGCTTGCTCTACACCAAATTATTTAACGCAATTGCGAATTACTGCTGCTCCAAACCCAACTTCCAAGTTTTTTGTGATAACAGTAGATGGTGGTGATCTTACCAAAAGAATAAGCTATAAAGTAATTAATACTTTAGGAAAAGTTATTGAAAGAAAAGATAACCTTACAACCAAATCTTTTCTTTTAGGAGCAAATTATTTTATAGGAATTTATTTTATTGAAGTAATGCAGGGCAATGAAAGGACCAGCAAGGTGTTGATTAAAAACACTAAATAAACTTTTATATTTCAGCTTAAAAAATGCGGCAAAGTTGCCGCTTTTTTTGTGCAAGAGTAAAAATTATTTTACGGCCTGTACACTTCCGCTACCTGATTTACTTATTTGGGGCGATGGAGGATTGCCGCTGTAATAAATATCGCCGCTGCCAGTTACTTTAGCAATTAAATGCACACTGGCATAAACGTGTGCTGCACCACTGCCACTCACTTTTACATTTGTGTTTTCACTTAATAATTTGCTGCCTTTTAAATCTCCGCTGCCCGTTACATTTGCCTTAAAATCTTTAGTTCTGCCTGCAAGTGTTATTTGCCCCGATCCACTAATCGTAGCTGTTATACCAGGGGCGTCTGCTAAAACATTTATATCTCCTGAACCACTGATTTTAATATCAATAATGTCGTCATTTTTCAAAGTGCTTTTTGAAAATATGCTGCCAGAGCCTGAAACTGATAATTTATTTAAAACAGATGCTGAAACAAAAACTTTAACATGAACATCTCTGTAAGATTTACCTGACTTGTAATGAACATCAAGCAAGCCTTCATCAACCTTAGTTATTATATAAGGTAAAATATTTTCATCAGCTTCAACCTTTACAGTTTGATCAGTCCCGCTCACAATCTCCACATCAATGGATCCCCTGGTACTAATGCCATCAAAAGATTTTACTTTTCTTATTTCGGTAACTATATTTCCATTGCCTGAAATATTATCGCAAGAAGAAAACAGAGAAGTAAGTGCAAAAAAGATTATCAGCTTGTACATAAAAATTATTTTCGGCTAAAGCTATGAATTAAAACTGTTTACCTTCGCACGGTATGACAGAAAAAATTTTAATTCTTGATTTTGGCTCACAATATACCCAGCTTATTGCCCGTGTTGTTAGAGAAGCAAATGTGTATTGCGAGATTGTTACTTACAACAAAAAAATAAATTTTGATCAGGGTTTAAAAGGTGTAATTCTTTCCGGCTCGCCCTTTTCAGTTAACGATGATATGGCGCCTGCGGCTGATGTAAAACTGCTATCAGAAAAAGTACCGGTTTTAGGCATTTGCTATGGCGCACAATTAACTGCAAAAATATTTGGTGGCATTGTTGAAAAAAGTGATAAAAGGGAATATGGGCGTGCCACCTTAAATATTACAAAAGAAAATGTGTTGCTTAAAGATGTGATTAAAACATCTGCCGTTTGGATGAGCCATAGCGATACGGTAAAAAAACTACCTGACGACTTTGAGATACTTGCAACAACAGAAAGCATACCTGTAGCGGCTTTTAAAAGAAATTCTCCAGATGAAAAAGCTTTATATGGTTTACAGTTTCATCCTGAAGTTTATCATTCTGCCGAAGGCAAAAAAATAATAAAGAATTTTTTAGTAGATATATGCGGCTGTAAGCAAGATTGGACGCCGGCACATTTTATTACAGATATAGTTGCTGATTTAAAAAAACAAATTGGCGATAAAAAAGTTATTATGGCTTTAAGTGGCGGAGTAGATTCTACAGTGGCTGCCACCTTAATCCATAAAGCTATAGGGGAAAATTTATTTGGAATTTTTGTAGATAACGGACTATTAAGAAAAGATGAATTTGAACAGGTTTTATCTATGTATGATTCCATCGGACTTAATGTGAAAGGCATTGATGCAAAGGATCACTTTTATGCAAAACTTGCGGGTAAAGTTTTACCCGAAGAAAAAAGAAAAGCAATAGGCAAAAGCTTCATAGAAATTTTTGATGAAGAAGCAAAAAAAATTTCCAGTATAGAATTTTTAGCCCAAGGCACCATTTATCCGGATGTTATTGAATCCGTTTCGGTACATGGTCCCTCCGTTACCATAAAGTCGCACCACAATGTTGGCGGTTTACCTGCAACCATGAATTTAAAACTGGTGGAACCGTTGCGCTTATTATTTAAAGATGAAGTGAGAAGAGTAGGAAAAGAATTGGGCATACCCGACACAATTTTATCA
>JBKJLG010000119.1:0-3747 GCA_046596995.1 Chitinophagaceae bacterium | reverse complement strand
AAAACTTTTTTAAAATCCGCAAAGCTTCCATCATGGTCAATGTTCCGGTGCCATTATCTGTAGCGCCGGAAGCGCCATCCCAACTATCGAAATGCGCAGAAAGAATTACATATTCATTTGGCTTTTCCGAGCCTTTTATTTCTGCAATTGTATTAAATGTAGGAACAACTCCCAACTCTTTTGAATCTGCTCTAATAGCAAGCTGTGGATTATATCCATCTTCCGTCAATCGGTACACTAATCCATAATCCTCCTGCGAAAGATCAACAGTTGGAATTTTCTTAGTCTTGGCATCAAAGATATCATTAACTCCAATGTAAGTCCAGTCTGAATCAATAAAGCCTACAGCGCCTGCATTTTCCAATGCTAAAACCAAAGCCTTATTATTTAATCCGGTTTTAGTTATCCTTTTGCGCCATGCTTGCTTTTGCGAAAGTCGATCCTTTTTCATCGCCTCTATAGATTCTTTTAGTCCCCATTTTTCCCAGTCATCATCCGGTCTGCCGGTGGGTTGCTGCATAGAAATTAGTAAAAATTTTCCTTTAACTGAAGGCAACCATTTTTGATAGGCAATGGAATCTTGCAAATCGGGAAAAATTATTGTTTGTGCAGTAACGGTTTTCCCTGCAGTACCCGGGCTCCAGGCAAGCATTGTTCCTTCTAAAGATTTTATTCTTGGAGAAACAAGATCAATATGTGAGATGCCCCTTTCCCAGCCACGCCATTCACCCCATTTTTCATTACGGGCTGTGATGCCCCATTTGGTGTACGTATTCACCGCCCAATCGTTTGCCTGTTTCATTTGCGGTGTTCCAACCAGGCGTGGGCCTATACCGTCAAGTAGCTCCCGGGCTAATTTTTGTAATTGAGAATTATCATTTGCTTCTTTCATTATTTGCTGAACGATAATGGAATCTTTGTTTTGTGCAGATGTTTCAATACCAATAAGAATACAAAATGTAAATAGAAGCACTACAGTTCTTTTATAGTTGCTTTCAATAAGATTTAACGATAGTGTCATTTTTCTAAATTAAGAATTAAGATGATTGCTTACTGCAAAATACTCTTTCATTCTCAATATAAAATAGTTATTGAAAAGGAATGAAATTTAAGATGTTTAGAAATGTTCGAGCAAGTGGGAAAGAGAATTGGAGTTAAGTATAGAAGGGATACATTTAATTTTTACATTCTTTTTTTATTCACCTTAAATTCAAAAATATCGGGGCGATAGTAATGTCCTGAAGTATCAAGCGTCATTTTTTCTTTAATTGCAGTATCAGTATTTTCAATAGTGCAATATAAAATTTCCTCTTTGTCAAACTGAGGCATCATCAGGTAATTTCCTTTTGCATCAATTACGCAGCTGCCTCCATTCAATATATATTTTTCAGTATTTTCTCTTAAATGTTTTGGTAAGGTAAGGTTAGCTGGGAAATCTTTTACTTGCATCATTTGTCCGGCTGCAATTACAAAGCATCTGCCTTCAAAAGCATAATGTCGGCTTGCTACCTGGTGCATTTCATGAACAGTTGGCCACAAGGCAATATGTATTATTTCACCCTCATTATGCAAAACCTGCCGGCTAAAAGGCATCCAATGTTCCCAACAAATAAGTCCGCCAATTTTTCCCCAATTTGTATCATTTGTTTTTAACCCGGCGGCATCACCATTACCATATAATAATTTTTCAGTAAAAGTTGGAACAAGCTTTCTATGATGATTCATAATGTCACCATATTCATTTATAAATACAAATGAATTATAAAGCGTGCCATTACCATTTCCGTTCAATATCTTTTCATTAAATCCAAGGCAAACAATAACCTTATTTTTTTTAGCTGCAGCGCATATTGCTTTCATTTCTGAACCATCAACTGCTGCGCTATTTCTATACATCTGCATAAAAACATCCTTCGTGGCTTCATTATTCCATAAAGCTATTTCAGGACAATGATCCAGCCATGCAGGATAACCACTTAACCATGTTTCTCCAAATACAATTAAGTTTGATTTATTTAAAGCCGCTTCATTAATCAGTGAGAGCGCTATTTGTGTGCTTTTAGTTATATCACCATAAGCAGGTTTTTTTTGTATGATCGCTACTTTTAATGGTTCCATTGTATGAAGCTAAGTAAATGCTACAAAATAGCTATTGTTTATCACTCTTATATTGATACATAAGGGAATCTACAGTTCATTCTGATAGATTTGATAAGTCCTGGTTGCAAACGAGAAGTAGTTGGAGAATATGATCGTAAGAATTCAAATGCACTTCCAATAGAAGTGGGATTTATTTCTCGGTGCAAAGGGCGTCTTTTTATACCCCAAATCTAAAACGGCTATATTATAGTATATGATACAAATTAAAAATCTTATCATTTAAAAATTATTATTATGCCATTTATAACATCATCTCAAAGTAATTCGGACGAAGTAAAGATTTACTACGAAGATTTGGGAAAGGGAAAAACAATAGTATTTATTCATGGTTGGCCACTTAACGGCAGTATGTGGGAGTACCAGGTAACACAACTGCCACAACAGGGTTTTCGTTGTATAACCTACGATCGCAGGGGGTTTGGAAATTCTGACAAGCCGGCTAATGGTTACGATTATAACACATTGGCAGGAGATTTAAAATCATTAATTGATGAATTAGATCTATCTGACATAACGCTTGTCGGATTCTCGATGGGTGCAGGAGAAATTGCAAAATATTTTTCTCTACATGGAGGTGAAAAAGTTTCTAAAGTTGTATTAATTAGCGGCGTAGTGCCATATATGTTGCAGACGGATGATAACCCGGATGGTGTACCCCAGGAACAATTTAATATAATGGCACAAGAAATGCAAAAAGACAGACCTGCATTTATGGAAGGGTTTGCCAAAGATTTCTTTGGAATCTCATTAGTGAATCATCCTGTAAGCAGTGCTTTTCTGACAGATAATTTAACACAGATTATGAAAGCTTCTCCAATAGCTACGCTGGAGTGTGCTAAATCATTTTCTTCAACCGATTTTAGAAATGATGTTACAAAAATAAAGGTACCTACACTAATTATTCATGGCGATGATGATAAAACAGTACCTATTAAACCTACCGGAGAGCAAAGCGCTTCGCTGATTAAAGGATCACAGTTTATTGTATATGAAGGTGCACCCCACGGTTTATATTATACAGAAAGAGAGAAATTAAATCAGGACCTTATAAACTTCATTTAATCCCTTATTAAGAATTAATTAAGCAAAAAACTCAAACCAAAGTTTGAGTTTTTTGCTTAATACCTGGAAAGAGAAATATTGTGATGTTATAGATTTGCCTCACAAATACGTAAGCTTTTTTTGTGCCGTTGCTTCTTGTGCTTACAAAAATTTTGAGATGGAATAATTAAATATTCTAATTATTTTAGAAGGCACAATAAGCTAAACTACAGGCTAAGCCTCATTCTTGCGCTAACATGGTGGAGTCATTGTAGTTTCGTTAATGAGTTTTTCATGCTTGAGGGGTTTTACCGAACGTATGACCCGGCGTTCATATCAATCGACGTTCCGGTAGCATGATCTGCCAACCCGGAACAAAGCAAGGTAACCATGGGTGCTATATCTTCCGGAGTTGTAAGTTCATTCAGTGCAATATCGTTTAAAGCAAAGTCCTCACCGTATTCTTCCAGGATGGCATTGGCCATGTCCGTCCGGGTAAATCCGGGAGCGATCAAAAATGCTTTGATTCCTTGCTTTCCATAATGC
>JBKJLG010000303.1:0-2518 GCA_046596995.1 Chitinophagaceae bacterium | reverse complement strand
AATAATAAAGCCCATCTTTTTATTGACGGGCCTTGTTATATGGATGGGTTAGTAAGTACAGGAAAATAAATTCCTTACACAATAATAAAAATAATTTTTTTTATCACGAAGAAAAATTGCAATTATTTTATCAACATTTTATTTTTAGTTGTGGATAAGCATAGCAGATTGAACATCTTAATTTTTAAATTTCAGCAAATAAAAAAATTTAGAATCATTCATTAAATAAATTACCGGGCTTAAATATTTCTTTTCGTCACCCATACAACAACAACATTTCAATCTTTACCTTTGATTACATTAAAAAAATAAACATGAAATTTCCTGCACCGGTTTCTATACAATGGATAGCATCACTCATTGATGCAGAAATTTATGGCAATGAAAACAAAGAGACAACAGGAATTAATGAAATACACAGTGTACAACAAGGAGATATTGTTTTTGTTGATCATCCAAAATATTACAACACCTGCTTAAACAGCGCAGCCAGCTTTATCATCATAAATAAAAAATTAGAGGCACCGGCGGGTAAAACATTGCTGATAACGGAAAATCCATTTGAGGCATACCGTAAAATCATTCAGCATTTTAATCCGTTTATACCGGCAAAAAAATTGATAAGTGATACAGCTATTGTGGGAGAAGGAACTGTAATTATGCCGAATGTTTTTTTAGGAAATAATGTTTCAGTAGGAAAAAATTGCATCATTCATCCCAATGTTTCGGTGTACGATAATTGTGTTATTGGCAACAATGTTGTCATTCATTCCGGCTGTGTAATTGGAAGTGATGCATTTTATTACAATACAAAAAAAACCAATGAAGTTTGGTTTACTAAAATGCCAAGTTGTGGAAGAGTGATTATTGAAGACGATGTGGAAATTGGCGCCAATTGCACCATTGACCGGGGTGTTAGTGCTGATACAAAAATAGGACGGGGCTCAAAGTTTGATAATTTGATTCACATTGGACATGAAGTAGAGGTTGGTAAAAATTGTTTGCTTGCTGCACAAGTTGGCATTGCCGGCTCAACAAAACTGGGCGATGGCGTTACTTTGTGGGGGCAGGTTGGCGTAAGTAAAACGCTTACACTGGGCAATAATGTTACGGTGCTTGCAAAAAGTGGGTTAGCCCAAAATGTGCCCGCTAACATGACCTATTTTGGAATACCGGCTGAACCTGCACTGCAAAAGAAAAAAGAATTGGTATGGGTAAAACGCATACCGGAAATGTGGGAGAAAATAAATCCACTTAAAGTAAACTAGCTGAAATTATTTGTGATCGCAATGATTTAATTCTCCTGCTTAACAGGCGGGTAATAATCATAAGGCAGCATATCACCAATTTTTAAAAAGCCCCAATAACCGTTGGTTATAACATCTGTCTGCTCAAAAAAATAACCATTCTCTTCAATAGTAATCGTTTCGCCGGGTGTAATACTTAGGGTAGAAACCTGGAAATCTTTTTTTGCCTTGGGATCAAATTCCAGGTAGCTCAATTCCGGCTTAGCCTTATTGTAGATAACAATAACATCTGGTTGGTTGGGGTGAAACTCAACGATGTTACTGCTGTCGTCTTTTAAATAATGTAAGGCGAGATATGGATTTTTTAGCGGGATTGTTTGTTCAAGATCATTATTTTTTACAAGAAATTGTACTTCAAATTGTTCATCAAACAAAGTTTGATTGTGCAGGCTACGCATAAAATGCAGCAGCGATCCATTATAAGCTTTCACTCTGTTTTCATTCCATAATGCTCCTTTTTCTGCGGTACCCAACATTTCTTCAAACAACGGATAGCCAACAAATTGTGCGGCGTTTGTTTCATACTCATAAGTAAAAGAATCAATAGCAAATTTTATGATATAGCCCAAAGCAAAATTTTCTACTACCAAAGGTTCATCAGCCAATACTTTTAACCTGTTTCTTTTCTTACTAAAATAAAATTTTAATACCTCGGGATTTTTAATAACTGCCTGTAAACTAAAAGCGCTTTTACCAATAAAATTTTCTGTAAAAAATAGTCCGTATTTATCCCATCCATCTTTTACAACGCTAGATGATACAACAGTAACTTCTTCCAAAGATTTTTCTTTTGGAATAACTTCAATCACAATATTTTTTTCTTCGGATGTATTGCTAATGCGTAGGCTTTCCGTTTCATAACCTGTAAAGCTCACCACCAATAAATAACCGCCATTAGGCAATTTTAATCTGAATGTACCCTCTGCGCTTGTTGCAATACCAAAGGTTGTGTTTTGCGCAAACACTGAAGCCCCCGTTAAAGGCTGCTGCGTATTTTTATCAATCACCTTACCTGAAATAATAAAATTATTATCCTGCGAAAAGGAAAATATGGAGAGAATTGTACAAATAAATGAAAGATAAAATGGCTTCATGCTGGTGATTACTGTTTATAGATGGTTTATGTGCTGTAAGGTTGCACATGTGTGGCGGATAGTTTCGTTAAAAGGGGTAAATGTAAAATTTGGTAAAGCTTTTAATAATTTACTGTT
>JBKJLG010000138.1:0-3303 GCA_046596995.1 Chitinophagaceae bacterium | reverse complement strand
TTTTGCTATCCATTTAAAGCCGGTGAGCACATTGTAACAGGCAATATTATTTTCTTTTGCAATTTTATCAATCATATCTGTGGTAACAATTGTTTTTATTACCATATCATTTGGCTGAGCAATACCTTTTTCTTTTCTTGCTTCTATCATGTAATTAAAGGCGATCATCGCAGTTTGGTTACCATTAAGCAACACCCATTCACCTTTATGATTTTTTACGCCTACACCTACCCTGTCTCCATCTGGGTCAGTACCCAATAAAATATCTGCATCCAGTTCTTTTGCTTTAGCAAGCCCAATACTCATCGTTTCTTTTTCCTCAGGGTTAGGATAGATGACTGTGGGGAAACTTCCATCCGGAGTCGCCTGCTCCTCTACTATATGTACGTTATCAAACCCATAGCTTTTTAAAACCTGCGGTACTATTGTTATTCCTGTACCATGTATGGAAGTGTAAACAATTTTAAGATCGTGTTGGGTTTTACAAACCTCAGGGTAAACGCTCAGGCTCTTTACCATTTCAATATATTTTTCGTCAATATCTTTTCCTATCATAGTAATATTTTCGTTCAGACCGCCGCCCAAGGCGGGATTCAGACCGGTGTTGCCCCACTTCACTTCTTCGATACTTTTTATTTTTTCAACTTCGGTAATTACATTTTTATCATGCGGGGGCACCATTTGTGCACCATCATCCCAGTAAGCTTTATACCCATTATATTCTTTGGGGTTGTGAGAGGCAGTGCAAACCACACCGCCCTGGCAACCAAAATGCCTGATGGCAAAACTTATTTCAGGCGTTGGCCGCAGGCTCTCAAATAAATAAACTTTTACATCATTAGCAGCAAATATGTCTGCAGTTATTCGTGCAAATTCTTTACTGTTATTCCTGCAATCGTATCCTATGGCAACCTTCACGTTTTTAAAACACTGTTTTAAATAATTTGCGTATCCCTGTGTTGCCATACCTACAGTGTAACGGTTCATGCGGTTTGTGCCTACACCCATTATGCCACGCAACCCGCCGGTACCAAATTCAAGTTCTTTATAAAAGGCATCTTCAATTTCTTCCGGATTTTCAGCCTGCAATTTTTTTACTTCATTTTTTGTTGCATCATCAAAAGCCGGTGAAAGCCATGTATTAATTCTTTCCTGAGTTTTACTGTCCATTATTATTTTTTTTTACAAAGCGGAAGTTATTGAATTTTGATTGTTTGAAACCGAAAAGCATTTACTGCCGTATTTTTATGCGATGAATTACATGCTGCGGTATCTGTTTTTAGTTTGGCTTGCTTTAACCATCAACCATTCTTCCTTTTCTCAAAGTGAATTAAAAAAAATTGACAGCACTCATTACCAAAAAATATTAGCTGCAGGTCACCAACTTTATCCATATAATAAAAAAAGAATTCGCTTTATTGCGGCAGCAAATATTACTGCTTATTCCGCTGTAATGATCGGGTTAAACTCTGCATGGTACTCAAAATATGAGAGAAGTAAATTCCATTTTTTTAATGATGATGATGAGTGGTTGCAGGTAGATAAAGCAGGGCATGCCTACAGTGCTTATATTGAAAGTACCGGCAGTTACGAATTATGGCGCTGGTCAGGTTTACCAAGAAAACAGAGAATATGGATCGGCGGATTAAGTGGTGTGGCTTACCAATCAATCATCGAAATTTTAGATGGCTTTTCTGCTGATTATGGTTTTAGTATGGGAGATTTTGCAGCCAATGTTTTTGGTTCAGGTTTATTTATAGCGCAGGAACTGGCCTGGGATGACCAAAAAATAAAAATGAAATTTTCTTTTCATCAAAGAAATTATGGTGGCAGCGACCTTAATAAAAGAGCAGATGAATTATTTGGCAAAGCTGCATCAGAAAGATTTATAAAAGATTATAATGCAATTACAGACTGGCTTAGCGTAGATGTAAAAACCATTGTACCCAAAGCCAATGTACCCAAATGGCTGGCAGTTGCTTTTGGTTACGGCGCAGAAGGATTGTTTGGCGCCAGGGAAAACCTTGCGAAAGATAAAAATGGCAACATAACTTTTGACAGGCAGGATATTAAAAGATACCGCCAATATTTTTTAGCGCCTGATGTTGACTTTACAAGAATACACAGCAATAAAAGACTGGTAAAAATGTTACTCTTCTTTTTAAACTCCTTCAAATTTCCGGCACCCAGCCTGGAGTTTTCTAACGGAAAGTTTAAAGGGCATTGGTTGCATTTTTAAATTCAAATATATTTTTAAGTAGATTTGTTTAACGCTTTTTAAACCTTTAAATTTATTAGCATGAACTTCCTACACAGCATTGAACTTTGGGGTGACAGGCATCACCCTAAGTGGCTCGACATTATCCGTATAGGATTGGGTTTATTTCTTTGTTATAAAGGAGTAGACGTTTTAGTGAACATGAGTGATATTACCAACAAGATGGCAAACAGAGCGCCATTTAGCTCTTTTGCTTTTTTACTGGCGGCACACTATGCTGCATTTGCGCATATTATTGGCGGCATTTTGCTGGCTCTGGGATTATTCACCAGGCTTGCATGTCTTATTCAAATACCGGTTTTGTTGGGGGCAATTATTTTTATAAATACTAACAAAAGCATGCTGCAACCTTATTCAGAATTATTCCTTTCCATTTTAATATTATTATTGTTGATCTATTTTTTAATAGCCGGTAATGGACCATGGTCATTTAAAATACCGGATGAAGAAGATAAAAATAAACGTCATTCTTAATGCAAATTATACAGCAGATATTTTTTATACTCCTTGTTTCCGCTTCCATTTGGCTGTTTACTAAAAAAGCAAAAGAAATAAGAAGAAACATTTTATTAGGGGTAGATGAAGACCTTAGTGATAACCCCGGCAAAAGATGGAAAAATTTGCTGCTACTTGCCTTGGGGCAAAAAAAAATGTTTCGCTACCCATTGGTGGCCTTTATGCATTTTATAATTTATGCAGGCTTTATTATTATTAATATAGAAGTACTGGAAATTGCGCTGGACGGTATTTTTGGCACACACCGCATGTTAGCTCCAATCTTAGGTAGTTTATATTCTTTCTTAATAAACTTTTTTGAAATTTTAGCACTGGGTGTTCTATTAGTTTGCATTGCATTTTTAGCAAGAAGAAATATTTTAAAGCTCAAGCGCTTTATGAAGCATGACCTGGATGGCTGGCCAAGAAGTGATGCAAATTATATTTTGATAACAGAAATAATTTTGATGTCATTATTTCTCACAATGAATGCTGCCGACAGAGCTTTACAGTTACAAGGCAGCGAACAT
>JBKJLG010000109.1:0-3102 GCA_046596995.1 Chitinophagaceae bacterium | reverse complement strand
TTTATTGGTAAGATAATATTCCAGCGCAGCCAGATAATTAGGCTCATTATTTGCAAAATCATCACTATGATCTTTGTTGCCTTTATGATGATCGCTGAAGATGATAAATTTTTGCTGCGTAAAATCTACTTCCAGCGAAACGCCTCTTTTGCCGGGCCGTTGTTTTATATTTCGCAACAGTTTTGACAAAGAGGTAAACACTTCTTTTTTATCAGGAGAAGAAGCATTGGTTGCCATCTTTTCCAGCAAGGGCCCTAACAGTTTTCTTAAAAAATTTTTCACAAGGTGTGCTATGGTTTTTTGTGAGATAAGGATTCAGGGGATGGCTTAAAAAATTTTCCGATAACAGGAAATTTTTGAAATTCTTTTCGCTCTATTCTGGCAATAAATAATATAAACATGCCCAATAGCAGGGTTGCGGCGGCTAAAGAAAACCAAATAGGAGCGTATAAATAAATAACTCCTTTATGTATGAAATATAACAGCACTGCCAATACCAGGTAAGCAGTCAGTTTTTTTCTTGCATAGGGAATAGGATAAAATTTTTGTCCTAATATATAGGAGGATACCATCATAAACAAGTAACAGCTAAAAGTGGCCCATGCACTTCCTGTATATCCAAATATGGGTATCCACCAGATGTTTAATGCTACTGTAATAACTGCGCCGGCTATGGTTATGGCTGCCCCATACCAATTATTGTTAGTAAGCTTATACCAAACCGACAGGTTATAATAAATACCGAGAAACACATTGCCCAATGCTAATATGGGAACTATATGTATTCCCTCGCCATACTCATTGTATTTTAAGGTAAGAATTTCTTTAAATACATCAAGATAAAGCCCTACAACTAAAAATATGCAGCAGCAGGCTATTACAAAAAACTTCATTACTCTTGCGTAGGTTTTTTTTGCATTTTCCTGCAGCGACTGGTTAAAGAAAAAAGGCTCAGCAGCCATACGAAACATTTGTATAAAGATGGTAATTAAAACTGCCAGCCGGTAGTTGGCTCCAAAAATACCTAATTGATGTTTTGCTTCCTGTACAGAAATTGGAACCACGTATTGATATACCAGGCGGCTAAGCATTTCATTTATCATTCCCCCCAGCCCTACAATAATAAGAGGATAAGAATATTTCATAACTTCTTTCCACAGTTTGCCGTTAAAAACAAAATGCAGGGTACTAAACTCTCTCCATAATAAAATAAAAGTTACCATGCTGCCAATAAGGTTGCCAATAAGATAATACCCGATGCCAATTGAGGGATCATAAAATAATAATAAAGCACTGTTTGGATCCTTGGCTGCAATACCCGGGCACACACCTAAAAAATAAATAACTACTACCACATTTATTATTATGCTGAAAATTCTTACAAAGGCATATTTGCGTGGGCGTCCTTCCTGGCGCAATTTTGCAAAAGGCAGCGTAGAAAGGGTATCAAAAAAAATGATCCATGCTACCCATGTAAAATATTCAGGATGATCGGGCATGTAGGTAGCCCTTGCCAGCTCTTTATTAAAAAAAAGTAATATTGCCGTAAATAAAATAGTAGTGCTTACAACGGATATATTCAGGGTGCTGTACAGTTCATTTTTATTTTTATTTTGAACAAACCTGAAATAACTTGTTTCTACCCCATAGGTAAAAAGAATGTTGAGGAAGGGAATGATTGCATACACCGTAACAAGGTCTGCAGTATCAACAGCATGGTAAATATAAGCAAGCGAAAAATTAAGAATATATCCGATAAACCTGCTTGTAATTGTGGGTAACCCGTACCAAACTGTTTGGCCTGCCAATTTTTTTATGCTGCTCAAATATGGGGTTTTAAAAAATCAAATTTAGCAGTATAATTCTTAATTAGCTACTCTGTTAAAACACTTTATGCATTTTGGGTTTATTGTATCTTTAATAAAATATATAATCATGAATAAAATACTTTACACACTCATCACCCTTTTAATTTTTAGTACCACAGTTTCCTCACAATCAAGGTATGTATTTATTAATTTTAAAGATGCACAAAAGCCTGGTGTGCAAAATGATTTTTCTTATCCGCAAAATATCGTGTCAAAAGCTATAAGTGATAAAATGGAAAAGCTTGGGTACAAAGGAAAAGAATCCAAAGGTATTACTACATATAAAAGCGTATTGCTGCCAGAACTGGGCGCTGCCACTTATGATATTTATTTTAAAATAGACCGCAAAAGCAGAAAAGAAAAAGATGCAACTTCTGTAACGATGCTTGTATCTGCCGGTAACGAAAATTTTATAACCGAAGCTGATAACAGTCAAACAATAAACAATGCAAAATATTTTTTAGATAATCTAATCCCGGGTATTCAGGCTTTTGATTTAGAGCAACAAATTAAAGATCAGGAAGAGGCTGTAAAAAAAGCTGAGAAAAAATATAAGAACCTGCAGGATGATCAGGATGATCTGCAAAAAAGAAGAAGAAAAATTGAGGAGCAATTGTCAGACAATGCCAAAGATCAACAAAATCAACAGGATGAAATTGCAAAGCAGCGCCAGATTTTTGAGACTCTAAAATTAAAGCGCAAATAACTTAAGGCTTTGCAAACCTGGCATTTGTTGCAAGTGAGACATCTGTAAGCGTTGATTAAAAGAAATCGGATAACTTATTTCATTATTTGTTAGCGAAATCCCATCTATTAATAACGGATCCACAGTGTTACACAGGTAATTAATGATGCTAAAAAAGGGTTAATGTAATTTTTGCATTACGCATGGTTAACATCAATTTTTTTTCTTCCTGATTTTTTATCACCTTTTATTTTTTTAGCATCAATCCTTTTTTGTTTTGCAGCTTTAGAGGGTTTGGTGGGCTTTCTTTTTTTGGGTTTGATAAGCGCCTGTTTTATAAGCGTATTCATCTTTTTTATCACCAGTTCTTTATTGCCCAATTGCGATCTTTCTTCCTGGCTTTTGATGAGTAGAATGCCATTATCTGTAATTCGGTTTGCCAGTTTGTTTTTTATCAGTTCTTTTTCCTCAGCGTTAAAAAATATTGATGCACTTACATCCCAATATCCTTCAACCATGGTTTCTACTTTGTTCACATTTTGCCCGCCT
>JBKJLG010000281.1:0-3508 GCA_046596995.1 Chitinophagaceae bacterium | reverse complement strand
TATGATATCTCCGTTTTTGATAATGAAATGAAAGTAAAGGAAAAGGTTGGTCTGGATTTTATGACAGATAAAACTTTGAATGTTGATTTTATTGCCTTTCCCGATTTTGCCTGGCTTATCTATCAATATCAAAAGAGAAATATTTTGCATTGCATGGCGGTAAAGATAGATGGTAATGGTAAAAAAATGAGTGAGCCTGTTGAACTCGACACCACACACATAAGGGTTTTTGCAGAAAATAAAATTTACAGCGTGGTAAACAGTGAGGATAAGCAAAAAATAATGATCTATAAAATCCAAAAGAAAAACGAGAAATTTTTATTTATCACCTTGCTATACGATGCACAGTTAAACCTGCTTCACCGCTCAAGGATTGAAACCCCTTACAATGAAAATAAAGAAAGCTACAGCGACTTCTTTCTTGATAACGAAGGAGCATTTGTATTTGCCAAAAGCATAAAAGGCGGCAACCGTGAACTGGCTTCAAACCTGTTTCTTTTTACAAAAGCAGCTTCTGCAGATAAGTTTGAAGTTAGCGAACTGGATCTTAATAAGCATTATATAGATGAGGTAAAATTAAAAATGGACAATGTAAATAAAAGATACCTGCTAAATTCTTTTTATTACAAACAAAAAAGAGGGAGTATTGAAGGGCTTTATACAAACATTTGGGATAAGCAATCTGGCAGAGCGTATGCAACTACAATGCTTCCTATGTCAGATGAATTTAGAACAGAGGCAAAAACAAAAGGAAATGCAAAATTTGCTTTTGATGATTACTACATCAGGCATATAATAATGAAAAAAGATGGCGGATTTATTTTAACGGCAGAAGATTTCACCAGCCAAAACCGTGGTGCTGCCAGAAACCGGTACGATTACTTATACGGCAGTCCATATTTTTCTTCTTTCGATTATTACTCTTATAGCAATCCTTACTGGAATTATTACCGACCCCGCTTTTTTGGTAATACACAAACCAGATTTTTTTATGATAACATAGCCGTGATGAATATTGATAAGGACGGAAAATTAGTTTGGAGTAAAATTATTCATAAAGAACAATATGAAGATGACAACGACAGCCGCCTTTCGTACCAGATAATGAATGCCGGCGGAGAATTGCATTTTTTATTTAATGAGTTGGAAAGAAGAAACCAGCTTATTGCTGACCAAAGCATAACGCCTGATGGAAAAGTTACCCGCAATCCCACTCTAAAAAGTTTAGATAAAGGATATGAGTTTATGCCAAGATTTGCAAAGCAGGTTTCGGCAAAACAAATTATTGTACCATGCAATTACAGAAACTATATTTGCTTTGCAAAAATTGAGTATTAAAAGTTAATCCGTATAAAAGTTAATCTGTTTAAAAGGTTTATCAGGTATTAACTACTTAACTAATTAACCAATTAACTATAAAACTGTGGTCGGCATATTTAAAGCCAATAATCCCCTTAATCCATTTATATTATTTATCTATGGTATTCTTTTAAAATTAGGATGGTTTCTGCATCCCGGCTTGGTTACAGCGCAACAAACTGATGGTTTTCTGTTTAAAGAAATAATTAACAGGCTGCAACCTGCGGCTGAGCGTTTCCCGATAATATACCCCGCAATTACGTATGTATTATTATTTCTTCAGGCTATTGCTTTTACTAAATTAATAAGTGATCAAAAACTTTTTCAGCGCTCTAACTATTTGCCTGCAATGAGTTATTTACTAATTACATCTTTGTTTGCTGAATGGAATGTATTAAGTGCGCCACTTGTAATAAACACATTGCTCATTTGGGTTTGGGCACGCATGAGTAGCCTTTACAATAACAACAATGCAAAATCAACTTTATATAATATTGGCATCGCAATAGGAGTTTCTACATTTTTTTATTTTCCTGCGTTAGCATTTGCCTTACTTGTGGTATTTGCCTTAATTGTTACACGCCCATTTAAAATTTCCGAATGGCTTGTTGCAATTTTGGGCATTATCACACCTTATTATTTTTTTATTGCCTGGCTATTTTTAACTGATAAATTATATTCTTATAAAATGCCTGCATTGCGGGTAAGTGCCCCGGTTTTTCAAAGCAAGGCTGTTGAGTGGATAGCTATGGGTGCGTTGTTGCTGGCATTTTTAATTGGTATTTATTACATACAGGTAAATTTAAGAAAGCAACTGGTGCAGGTTCGCAAAAGCTGGAATCTTATTTTATTTTATTTAATAGTTGCCGTTTTTATTCCCTTTATAAATGCTACAAAAATCTTTGAATATTGTATACTTACGGCTTTACCTTTGTCTGCTTTTATTGCGGCTGCATTTTTTTATCCGCTGAAAAAATGGCTTCCAATAGTGTTGCACTGGCTGTTTGTTGCGCTGGTTATTATCATCAGTTATAACCTTGCATAATTTTACCACTTATCTTTGTAAAAATTAACTGTATGAAGTTTGGTGTTGTTATTTTCCCCGGCTCTAATTGCGATAAAGATGTAGTACATGCGCTGCAAAATGATTTAGGGCAGCAGGTTATTGAGCTGTGGCATAAAGATGATGATATTGCAATGTTTAATAAAGAAGATTGCATAGTGTTGCCCGGCGGCTTTAGCTATGGCGATTATTTGCGCTGCGGCGCCATTGCACAGTTTAGCCCGGTAATGAAAAGCATAATAAAATTTGCCAATCATGGTGGCAAAGTTTTAGGCATTTGCAATGGCTTTCAAATATTGTGCGAAAGTGGTTTATTGCCCGGCGCATTATTGCGCAATGCTAACATGCAGTTTGTATGCAAAAATATTTTTATTAAAGATAAAAATGGGGCAGCTTTAAAAATACCTGTAGCACATGGAGAGGGCAGGTATTATACTACTGATGAAACACTGCAAATTTTAAAAGATAACGACCAGGTAATTTATCAGTATTGTGATGAAAAAGGAGATATAACTTCAGCAAGCAATCCTAATCATTCCGCACACAATATTGCCGGCATTTGTAATAAACAAAGAAATGTTTTTGGTATGATGCCGCATCCCGAAAGAGCTTGTAGTAGAGCATTGGGTAATGAAGATGGCAGAAAAATATTTCAGTCTTTATTTTCTATAAACTAACGTTAAAGTAACTTTTTGCCATACAGTTATTTTCCTTGTGACGTTTGATAGTGTAAATTTGTAAAAAAAAATAATGAAACTATTTTTTGCCTTTATTACTGTATTTTTTGTTGGCGCAGCAAATGCACAAATATTAAACCCTGTAAGTTTTGAATATACAGTGGTTAAAAAAAATAATAGCACAGCAGAAGTGCGGATAAAAGCGATGATACAGCCTAAGTGGCATTTGTATTCAGTTAAAAACCCTGATGGTGGCGCACAACCCACAGAAATAAAATTTGATAATGTCAATACTGTGGGCAGTATTAAGGAAGACGGTAAATTAAAAACAGTTTTTGAAAAAGAATTTAAAGTAAATCAAAAATACTTTGAGAACACCGTAAGTTTTGTTCAGCTTATTAAATTAAAG
>JBKJLG010000267.1:0-2509 GCA_046596995.1 Chitinophagaceae bacterium | reverse complement strand
CAATCAGTTACAGATAATATTTATAAAGTAAAAACCTTTACTGAAAAGCCTGACCTGCAACTGGCAAAAACTTTTATTGTGAGCGGAGATTTTTTATGGAACTCAGGCATATTTGTTTGGCAAACCAAAAGCATAATTACTGCTTTTGAAAAATATTTGCCTGAAATTAATGAAGTGTTCGAAATTGAAAAAAATGAATTTAATACAGATGGGGAACAAGGAGCAGTAGAAAGAATATATCCGCAATGTGTGAACATCTCTATTGATTACGGCATAATAGAAAAGGCCGACAATGTGTATGTTATTCCATCATCTTTTGGGTGGAGCGATTTAGGTACTTGGGGAAGCGCTTACGATAATCTTGAGAAAGACTATTTGGAAAATGCTGTAGCGGGTGACAATGTAATGGTGTTTGATGCCTCAAAAAATATAGTACATGCTGATAATAAAAAACTGGTGCTGATACAGGGGCTTGAAGATTATATTGTGGTTGACACTAAAGATGTTCTTCTTATTTGTAAAAAAGATAAGGAAC
This sequence comes from Chitinophagaceae bacterium, assembly GCA_046596995.1. Classification (GTDB taxonomy): domain Bacteria; phylum Bacteroidota; class Bacteroidia; order Chitinophagales; family Chitinophagaceae; genus Ginsengibacter. Next base: position 1,974 of record JBKJLG010000267.1, on the reverse strand, counting down.
AAGAAATAAAAGAGTTTGTGGCTGAAGTAAAAAGAAATAAAGGAGATAAATTTTTATAGCAACCTGCCTGCTAAATAATAAAAACCCCTTTCCAGCGTTACTTCTTATAGTTATTTTTTTATAAGAAGGTTTTTATGAAATTAATACTGATAACGGCTGCTTTTTTATTATTACTCCCCAATTTTATCAACATTCAGCTTGGTAGTAATCCATCTTATGATAATAAAGAACAATTTAATCCACACCTTTCTTACATAAACTCCACGCAAAAATTAATTGAGGTTGCCGACAGTGTTGCTATACAAAAAAGTATTTCTCAAGGTTCATTACAATATGCGGTTATGCTTACAGGCATATTAAGGCAGCGGTTTTATCATGGTTTTTCTCGCTACCCTGTAAATGAAAACTGGATAGCGGCCACATCGGAATATTTGTTTGGCTATGGGCTGGCTTCCATTGTAAAGTCCGACGATATTCTGAAGTATAATTTTGGAGGCTGCTCCCAGCAATCAATTGTTTTAATGGAGGTTATGAAAAGAAAAAATATTTCTTATAGAAGCGTGGGTTTTCCTCATCATTATTCAACAGAATTAAAGCTTAATAACAACTGGTATTATTTTGATCCGAATATGGAACCCAATATCCCGGATAGCGAACGCATTGAAAGCAATTGGATGTGCTGCGCAGATAATTTAAAAAAATATTACGATACAACCCGATTTCCAGATCTTAGTTGGAAATTTGGAACTGGGCATACTGTAAAATTAGGAAGGGTTGATGCCCCTCCGGCACCTAATGCCTTAATGTTTCAATCCGCCACCGGCTATATATCAAAAAGTCTTTGGCTATTTCCATTAATCCTCGCATTTTATCCACGAAAAAAAAAGGTAAAGTAATTCCTGCGCTTTATCATTTTACTATCATTATTTTTGGTGCATTCATCAAAATAAAAATCATTGTTTACACCTGATATTACCAGCAAACTACCTTCTGTAGGTCCCACAATTTTTACTGTAATGAGCTCACTGGCAGCAGAACATCAAGCTATAAATTTAGGGCAGGGCTTTCCCGATTATGAGATGAGCCCTGAGCTGATTAATTTGGTAAACCATTACATGAAAGCAGGCTACAACCAATATGTTCACATGAATGGTTTGCCGGCGTTAAGAGATATTCTTGCCGAAAAAATTTTTTCGCTTTACCAGCAACAAATAAATGCGGATGCAGAAATTACTATTACACCCGGCGGCACTTACGCAATTTATACAGCCCTTACAACTGTGTTAAAACCGGGAGATGAAGTAATTGTTTTTGAGCCTGCTTACGATAGTTATATCCCAAATATAGAAATTAACGGGGCTATTCCTGTTTTAATTCCGCTTACTTATCCTGATTATAAATCCGATGGCTATCGGATTGACTGGGATGAAGTAAGAAAAAAAATATCTGCAAAAACAAAAGTGATAATGCTTAACTCCCCACACAACCCAACGGGCAGTGTTTTAAGCAAAGACGACATTAAAGAATTACAGCAAATTGTTGCCAGCACAAATATTTTTATTGTAAGCGATGAAGTGTATGAGCATTTAATTTTTGATGGCAAAGAGCATGAAAGCATTTTAAAATATCCTGATCTTTTTGCAAGAAGCTTTGTTTGTTTTTCCTTCGGCAAAGTATTTCACTGCACTGGCTGGAAGCTGGGTTATTGTGTAGCGCCTGCGGCTATAATGAATGAATTTAGAAAAGTGCATCAATTTAATTGCTTTACGTGCAATACACCGGTGCAGTATGCTCTGGCAGATTTTTTAAAAGAAAAAAGATTTTTTTGAAACGCTGATGCAACAAACAAAGTTTACGCCCTTACCATCTTACGGAAGTTATTTTCAGTTGTTCAGTTACAAAAATATTAGCGATGAAACAGAAAAAGAATTTGCCATAAGGCTTACGAAAGAATTTGGTGTGGCAACCATACCT
>JBKJLG010000116.1:0-4130 GCA_046596995.1 Chitinophagaceae bacterium | reverse complement strand
CATCACAAGAAATAATACGCTGCAGATAATTAATTTTAAAGTTGGTAAAATATTTTAATTTTTTTGCACAAAAAAAGCTCCTTAATCGGAGCTTTTTTTGTGCAAAAAAATTAAAATATTTTACCAACTTTAAAATTAATTATCTGCAGCGTATTATTTCTTGTGATGATCACTTTTAATTTATCTCCCTGGGTTTGCAGCAGGTTTTTATACTGATTAATATCATTGCTAAAATTTGTGTTAACAGCCACTACAATATCCTCTTTCTGAAAACCGGCTTTTGCGGCTGGTGAACCTGCTATAACATCATCAATTGTAACTTTTCCATCAATAAAAAAAAGGCTCATACCCGTGTAGGAATAATCGAACGGATCTTTAAAATGCGTATTGGGCAAAAGGTGTATCTCTCTTTTACCATAATTTAAAACAATATTAAACCTATGCAATATTTCGTTGCCAATTAAGCCCCCGGTGTATGGATAAGAGGTCACATTAAATTCATCGTCCATAATATGTGTAGGCACTTTTCTAAAAATGTATGGTCCTATTTTTACTTCTTTAATCACTGTTACGGTCATTCTTTTTTTGCCGCCCAAACCCTGGGCTTCCACAATCACCGGTTTTCTTTTGGGTGATAAAAAAGTGCTGTCCTGGTTAAATTCTTTACTTACTAAAAAGCTTAAGCCTGCTCCGGTATCAATATAAAAATTGGCATTTACAGTTCTTGAATCTTTTATGCGTAACGTTTGTATGGGCAGCGTGGTAAAAATTGGCCGCAGTAAATAACCGCCGGGTGGGTACCTTATTCTTCCTTTATCAAACACATCTATAAAAGAGCTGTCAAAATTTAATTTAAGTATGTACTTGCTTAAAAAACTATAACCGATTATTCCGTCTATTTTTTGCCCATAAACTTCAGTAAGTATCTGGTAATCGTTTACATAAAAATCAAGGGCTTTAACTTTTAATCCGGGTAAAACAAGATCATTATTTTTAGCAAAATCAACTTCTCTTATTCCGGCTATGCCGTTAATTGTTCTGCCAGATGGGGAATGAGGGATTTTAAAGTCAGCACAGGTAGCAGAATCCAGCGATATGCCGCCGCTGCCCGTATCTAAAATAAAATTGAGTGTGTCTTTTATATCATTAAGGTTAGCTTTTAATAATATCACATTGCCGGTAAGTTTTGTAAAAGGCACACGGGTAATAAATTTTGCGGGCTTTTCTATAAACTGCTCCTGCGCTTTTATTGCAGTACAGCAAAACATAATATATATATAAAGAGAAACAGATTTCACCTGGTTAAAAATATTTATAATTTATTGAATGTACTTTTGTTAAATAATATGAATATATCGGATGTTTTTAAAAAGGCGCTCAATTTTGAATTTCTTTCTATAGAAGAAGGCATGTTTTTGTTTAACAATGCTGCATTAACTGAACTAATGCTGGTTGCGGATGAATTAAGAAAGATACAGGTGCCGCATGGAAAAGTTACCTGGATAATTGACCGTAATTTAAACACGACAAATGTTTGTATTGCCAATTGTAAGTTCTGTAATTTTTACCGCATACCCGGCCATCCTGAAGCATATATAACAGACATTGAAACGTATAAAAAAAAGATAGACGAAACCATCCGGTATGGCGGAGAACAATTATTACTGCAGGGCGGTCATCACCCAGACCTTGGCCTTAGTTATTACACAAATCTTTTTAGAGAATTAAAATTACTTTACCCAAATATTAAGCTGCATGCTTTAGGTCCGCCGGAGGTAGCGCATATTACCAAGCTTGAAAAAAGCACTCACCGCAAAGTGCTGATGGCGTTGAGAGAAGCAGGTATGGATTCTTTACCCGGGCCGGGAGCAGAAATATTAACCGACCGTGTAAGGCGCTTAATAAGTAAAGGAAAGTGCGGCACACAGGAATGGCTTGATATTATGAGCGAAGCACATCAGCAAAACATTACAACATCCGCAACAATGATGTTTGGGCATGTAGAAACTTTGCAGGAACGCTTTGAGCACCTGGTAAAACTTAGAGAAGTGCAGGCGAAAAAACCGAAAGATGCAAAAGGATTTATTGCTTTTATCCCGTGGACGTTTCAGGATGTAGATACTTTATTAACAAGAATTAGAGGCGTACACAATTTAACAACGCCGGAAGAATATATTCGCATGATAGCCCTGAGCCGCATTATGCTGCCGAATGTAAAAAACATACAAGCAAGCTGGCTTACCGTTGGCAAACAAGTTGCGCAACTTTGCCTGCATGCAGGTGCAAATGATTTTGGCAGTATTATGATTGAGGAGAATGTTGTAAGTGCTGCCGGTGCTCCTCATCGCTTTACCAGTGCAGGCATACAGGAAGCTATTCGCCAGGCTGGCTTTGAGCCCCAACTCCGCAACCAGCAATACGAATTTAGAGAAATGCCAAAAATAATGGAAGAGCAGCTGATAGATTATTAATAAAATAAAATTTACATACACCTGTAATTTTTCTGTAATAATAAAAATATTGTACTTAAAAAAATGAACCGGCAACATATTTATAAGCTTTCTGTACAATGGACCGGCAATACAGGCAATGGAACATGTGATTATAAAGATTATGAAAGAAGCTACTCTATTATTATTGATAACAAAGTTGAAATTAATGGCTCATCTGATGCTGCATTCAGGGGCGACAAAACAAAGCACAACCCTGAAGAACTTTTACTGGCTTCTATTTCATCATGCCACATGCTATGGTACCTCCATTTATGTGCGTTGCACGGCGTTATAGTAAGTAACTACATTGATAATGCCACAGGTACAATGATGGAAACCGAAAATGGTGGTGGAAAATTTACTGAAGCAACCCTGCACCCCATCATAACTATAGCGGATGTTTTAATGAAAGAGAAAGCACAAGAGCTACACAAAAAAGCCAATGAATTATGCTTTATTGCCAATTCATTAAACTTTCCTGTTTATCATAAACCCGCTTATAAAATAAAAGATTAAATAACACTTCAGAATATAATTAACGGTTGACTGTAACTATAATTTTACTTTTAGTAAGGATTTTTGCTTTAATAGTCGCATCTTTGTAGTCTGCCTTGCCCGCTACATTACACTGAATAAATTATTTTTTATGTATAATCACATTTGGAAAAAGTATTTGCCCTTTATCAACATCCATTTAAAAAAATCTGCTACCGCAGATCAGGTGTTGGTGCTTAACCGGGTTGATTTTGAAAGAGCCGGCACAGGAAGAAAGGCTGGTTATAAATTTATGATTGAACTTACCAATGGCCGCGTAAGCAATGTTATCAGCGGCTCACCGCTGGCAATGAACCTCGCTTCGGTTCTTTTAGAAGATGAAAAAACAAAAGAAATAATTAAGAATAATATTTACGAAATAAGTCTTAGCACCAAGTTTCACCTTACCACAAAAAACAAAACTGCCCAGCAGTCTGAGCCGGCAAACCCAAACGAGGATGTTGATGCTGATAAAGCTACAACTGAAACCGTTTAGATTTAAATAGCCTTTTTCTTATAGTTTTATATCGTTAGTGATCCACAATCAGCCTCTTACTTATATTATAATAGGCAACATTGCTTTTATTAGAAGGAAACTTTATGAATAATATTAACCTTTTGTCTTATTAATAATTTTTAAAAAAATATAGTAATGAACCCCAGATCAAAAAAATATTACGAAAGCCGTAAGGCAGATAACGGAGATAAAAAAGGTTCTGTAAGCAATGCCGGCTACAATGAACAAAACGAAAAAACTGCCCAATCTCCTAAAAAAAATCCGGCACTTTCTAAAACGCAGGATCAGCCAAAAGAAGACACTCTTGCTGCGCAGGATGATACAGGTGGTGGTAATGATAGTGGTAAACGCAGCGATGATAATTAAGGCAAAAATACTTTTTGTATGCTGGAAGAATTTTCTAATGATATTTTAAAGGAGTGATGCAATATCCCTTTCATTAAAAAATATTAAGACGCTACAAATGGTATCAAAATAACCTATCCTTCTCTTAACCAAAATTTTAGTAATAAAAAAAGCCATCATTTTGTGTGATGGCCAATTTATTTTGTTTTATAAAAAATGCTACAGCTCCGCTTCAAATGTAT
>JBKJLG010000251.1:0-3533 GCA_046596995.1 Chitinophagaceae bacterium | reverse complement strand
TTTTTGTGACGTTTTCAGTTACATCATTTTTTCAATTCAACCTCATCTCAAAAACCTTTGGCCATCTTTTACCCGTGATGTATAATTTTTTTGTGGCACTGTCATAGGCAATACCATTTAAAACATCGGTATTGTTTGTTATGTGTTTTGCATCGTATTGTTGCAGCAGCCCTGTCAAATTTAGTTTACCCACCACATGACCACTGATGGTATCAATTTTTAAAATATCATTTGTTTGCCAGCGGTTCGCAAAAATGTAGCCTTCAATAAATTCAAGTTCATTAATATTATCCAGTGCTCCGGTATTATCTGCCACAGAAATAATTTTCAGTTGCTTCATGGTATTATTTTGCTCATCGGGTAAAACATAATATAATTTATCACTGCCATCACTTATTATTAAACTGTTTCCATCATTTGTAATTCCCCAACCTTCACTAAACCAGCTTAATGTTTTTATGGGTTGCATAATATCATTTATATTATAAACAAATATTTTTTTGCTTGTCCAGCTAAGCTGGTAAATTTTATTTTTAAAAATGGTTATGCCTTCACCAAAAATAGTTGAGTCGGGTATCAGGTATTTTTTTTCAACCTTGCCTGTTTTCGGGTCAACAATTCTTAAGGTAGATTCTTTGTATTCTCCCGTGCCCTCGTATAATTTGCCATTGTAAAATTGGAGGCCTTGTGTAAATGCGGTAGTGTCATGCGGATAAGTTGCATCAATAGTAAAAGTGATGGTCTCTGGCGCAGGCAGTGTATTTACAGGTGTTAAGTCATCACCTGAATTATTATTACAGGCAACAAAAAAAAATAGAAAAAATAAGGGCGAAAGATGTTTATACATTGATAAATATTAGATGTAAAAATAGTAAACAGGCTGATAATACAAGTTAACTGTTTGCCAAGAAAGTTTGCTTTGTTCACAAATAACTGTTTTCTTTGTTGTCACACTGTTCCGGGCATGATATAATCCCCAAAATGCTATGCCGGCTTATTCAGTAGTGTTTGTGCTAAGCCTATCCTTTGTAATTATCATTCCATTCCTGTTTATACACATGCTTACTAAATTCTTTTTGGGGAATGAAATTTCTTATTTGCACTATCTTTTGTTTTTACCTTATGCATTGCCTACAGGCACAGCGTTGTGATACTTACAATTATCTTCAAAATATTTTAACACCTAACAGCCGCAACTCTCGCACTGCAAGTGTATTGGGCGAATTTGAGCCCGGAAAAAAAATCGTGATACCTGTTGTTATTCATTTATTATATAATACTGCTTCACAAAATATCAGCGATGTTCAGATTCTATCTCAGCTACAATCCTTAAATAAAGATTTTAGGAAATTAAATGCTGATACGATAAATATTCCGGCATCTTTTGCAGGCTTATCTGCTGATGCAGGTATAACTTTTTGTTTGGCAAAACAGGATGCCAAAGGCAAACCAACCACGGGAATTGTAAGAAAATTTACCAGCCTTCCTCATTTTATGACAGATGATGCCATGAAGTTTTCCGCAAGCGGGGGAGATGGTGCCTGGGATACAAAAAAGTATTTAAATATTTGGGTTTGTAACTTATTCGGAAGAAGCCTGGGCTATGCAACCCTGCCCGGAAGTGCTGCTGACAAAGATGGGTTGGTAATTAAGTATGATGCTTTTGGAACATTGGGCACATTAACAGCGCCTTTTAATAAAGGCAGAACAGCAACACATGAAATAGGTCACTGGCTTGGCTTACAGCATTTGTGGGGAGATGCTAACTGTGGTAATGATGGCATTGATGATACACCGCCGCAGCAATCTTATAACAACGGCTGCCCGGCTTTTCCGCATAAAACATTGTGCTCAATAAATAACAATGGCGATATGTTTATGAACTTTATGGATTTTACGGATGACGCCTGCATGAATATGTTTACGAAGGGTCAAACCAATAAAATGCGCAGCCAGTTTGCACAAGGTGGTAACAGAAATTCTTTTTTAAATTCTTCCGGTTGCGATAGTGTTGCCATTCAGCAAGGGAGCTTGCCCGTAGATATTGGTGTAAAAACAATGATCAACATTTATCCTAATCCTGTAAGCAGTATATTAAATATTAATTTTGGTAACGGTAATAATCAGGAAAAAAAGTTACAAATATCCAATGCCTTTGGCAGAGAAATAATCACATTGGTATTTACAGCGCAAAAAAAATCTATACCTGTAAATCATCTGCCGGCAGGCGTTTACTTTTTACAAATAAATGATGGTAAAGAGAAAGAGATAAGAAAGTTTGTGAAACTTTAATTATGATTCTGTTTTATTATAAATTACTCCACGCTCTTTTAAATAACTTAAAATAAATTCAAAACAGTTTTCATGCTTGCCTACCAGCTCGGGTGGAAAGATCCCCTTTTCATTAAATACATTATTGACGATTAAATTAACGGCTGCATTGCAGGTATAGCCTGTTGTACGTGCCATTGATGAGGTTTTTGTGTTAGCATTATACTCATCATACAAATCGTAAGTTATTGTTTTGTCTATGCCGTTTTCCTTTCCACTAATCTTAATCTTCATCACTGTAAATTCTCTTTCTTCTTCACCCAGCTTCCATTGTTTAAAAAGTATTTTAGAAGAGAATTGCAAAGGTGAAATTTCTGCGCCGGCAATATTTATTTTTTCTTCACTAAAAAAACCGCCTTCTATCAGAGCTTTAATAAGATCAATATGCCCCGGATAACGCAAAGTTTTTTCTTTCATATTTGGGATGTGCCCCATAGTATATACCAATGAACGCAAACCATCTGTGTTAAATGATTCAAGTTTGCCTGCAATTTCAAAATCAATTATTTCTGCATCAGATAAGGCAGGCTTGGTTATTAATTTGCCATTCTCAATATATCTTGAGGGACGTAAATATTCTTCAATTACATCAACGGGGGAGAAGGGAGCTTTGTATTCAAATGGTTTTATTTTTTCAACAGGTAAACCACCAACCATACATTCAAAGCTTTCTATCTGCATTCTTTCGTTGTGATATCCCAAAATAAGATTGCTCATTCCCGGCGCAACGCCGCAATCTGTAATGGCGGTTACATTATTTTCTTTTGCCAATGCATCCAGTTGTAATGCATCTTCAGGAAAGAAAGAAATGTCAACTACATTTTTGCCGGATTTAATAACTGCTTCGAGGGTTTTATACCCCATAAATCCCGGTACGGCACATACAACTATATTAAAAGGTTTCAGCAATTGGGGGTAAACACTGTATTCCGAAAGATCTTGCTTAAGTACATTTATTTTTTTATTTCTTGACTGCAAAATATCAAGTGATGCCTCGCTTATATCAAAAGAAGAAACTTCAAAATTGTGAGAAAGGTCAATAGCGATGGCTCTGCCAACCATTCCTGCTCCTAAAACTGCTATTTTCATTTTATAAAATATATTTACTGCAACTGAAAAATAACGAAATGTTAATTAAAACAAGCTGATACAACCTTTAAATGCATATGCGGCATCATACTTGAAATACTAAACACAAAATA
>JBKJLG010000276.1:0-2685 GCA_046596995.1 Chitinophagaceae bacterium | reverse complement strand
TTGCGGCTGCATGGGTTAAATCAAGAGACGGTTCTGTTACAATAAGATGCAGGTCCAGCATTGCATTCCAGCAAATATCTGCCTCAACTTTAGAAGCCTTTCTCCATACCATATAATATACTTCACCCATGTTGTAAGAAGTTATATGAAGTTCAATATTACCTGCATTCCCCTCTAATAATATTTTTGTTACAGCATCAGCACCCGGTTCATCAAGAAATACTGCAATTAAGGCGTAGCTATCCAATACAATTTTATCCATTATTTCTTTTTCTTAATGGATTTGGATTTGGTTTTATATTTTACCTCTGGATCTTGTAAATTAAGTTTGTTTGCTTCTAATTCCTTTTCCTGCTGCTTGTATTCAGCCCACCAGATTTTCATGGGACGTGGATCATTGGATTTTGCAATTCCCCGTAAGCTGTTAATAAATGAAGCATCAACAGGTTGCAACATAATTCCAGTTTCCGTTTCTTTAAAAATTAATTTTGTTCCCGGCGTAAGTTTATACTTCTCTCTAATAGCTTTTGGTATTACTATTTGCCCTTTAGTTGTTAAAACACTTGAATCCATAAAATGCTATTTATGCTTACAAAGTTATAAAAGTAAGATAAAGTTTTAAAGTAAGAATAAATATATGAATAGTAAAAATTTAAAATAATTGTTGGTCAGATTACCAACAATTATTTTATTATGAAGTGTTCAGCTTTGAGGTTCTTCGTGTTTGCGAGGAGGAACGACGAAGCAATCCCCTATCAAATTGCAAAGTTGATAAACACAATCTTTATTTGTCTTGAAATGCCATTTAATAATGCAAGTGTATTATGGGATTGCTTCGTCGTCGTGCGATGGCTAAGTTCCAATCTATGTTCTTTGCCTGGCGGCTGCCGGGCTGTAGCCCTTCGACAAGCTCAAGACTTATACTAATAAAAGCTTGAAGCGTAATAAGGGAACTGAAATTGATTATAGTTTTAGTGTTGACAGCCCGAAAAAATCCTTCAAAGACTTTGTAATAATAAAGACTCTTACCCTTTACTTTTTTAAATCACAACCGCTGGCAGATTTTTACTCTTAAACAGAGTGTTGTAATTGTCAATACTTTTTTTAACATCTTCATTCAGCTGCTTTTTGTATAGGGCCCATTGCGTTTCAAGATCAGCCAACCTGACTTTTATACCTTGTGTTACTACGGGATTATGTGCATCTATCAATCCGCGTAAATTAAAAAATTCTGCATTTAATTTACTGGGCCAATTAATTACATCCTGCCCATTTTTAATGCGGGCTTCCACAATATTTGATTCCCATGCATCAATTTTCTTTGCCAGGTCTTTACCAGCCAATACAAGATCTTTGGCATCCGCAACATTTTTCAACACTTCATTATAATTTTCAATTTGTTTTTTCACCAGCCGCAACTCATTCACCGCCTTATGCATTTCAGAAATATTGTTTACAATACGCTGCAGCATGTTTTGCTGTTCTGCCCACGCTGCATCATTTGTATTAAAATTGGGATCGGGAAGTATTTTAAACGCAACCTCTGAAGTTTCATTTTTATATTGCAGCACTGCTTTGTAATTACCTGGTGCTGATTTATACCCCTTGTAATTACCATAAATAAATGCGCCTGAAATATCCGGTGCAATGTTATGAGAGCGCATATCCCAGACAAACCTGTTGATACCTTTTGCGGAAGGCAAAATAAGTATTGGTGGCGGCCCCCCGGGATAGGTTTTATACAAAGTATCTTTCTTATTTGTAAAGTTTCTTACAGCTACTCCTTTATCATTTAAGATTTTGAGGGAGATGGTATTGGTATCTAATTTTGCAGGTAAATAAAAATCAAATATCACACCATCAGGAGCATTTTGACCAATAGCCCTGCCTGCATCCAACCCGGGAACACCGGCACTGCTGTTGAAATGAAAATTATCTTTAGGAGCAAAAAGCTTTAGTGTTTTGGTGTGCATAATTCCCTGCTGTAATCCGCTTATATCATCAAGTATCCAAAAAGCACGTCCTGCTGTAGAAGCCACCAAATCATTTTTATGTACGATCAGATCGGTAATGGGAACTACAGGTAAATTAAGCTGGGCACGCTGCCAGGTAGCTCCACCATTTTCTGAAATATAAAAACCACGTTCTGCCCCGCCGTATAATAAACCTTTTACTTTTTTATCTTCCCTTATCACACGGATAAAATCATCGGGCTGAACACCTGTGCTAATCCGTGACCATGTGGAGCCGTAATCAGTGGTTTTATATGTGTACGATGCATAATCATTAAACTTATAGCGTGTGCCCGAAATGTACGCAGTGCCTTTATTGTGCGGTGATAATTCAATCGAATTGATAAGACATTCGGGTAAACCTGACGGCGTTACATTTTTCCATGTTTTACCATCATCTCGTGTTACCTGTACCAGTCCGCAATCACTGCCTGTCCACACCACTCCTTTTTCCAAAGGCGATTCCATTACATAATAAATGGTGTTATAATTTTCGCCGCCTGCACCTTCATTGGTTAAAGGACCGCCGCCGGGACCTTGTTTTGATTTTTCATTGCGTGTAAGATCGGGGCTAATTTCTTGCCAGCTTATGCCTCCATTATTTGTTCTTAATAAAACATTGGCAGCATGATAAATAGTTTTTGCATCGTGAGGTGAAGTAAGAATTGGCGCA
>JBKJLG010000237.1:0-6363 GCA_046596995.1 Chitinophagaceae bacterium | reverse complement strand
GCAACTACTATAAAGTAAAATGGTCTTTTTTTAGAACCATGTCGTTGCAATCTCATTTTTACAGCCATAAAAAATAGAAATTTTTTTGGGTTGTTATTAAATAGGGTTTCTTAAAGGAGTGCGAAAATAACGCATGTTTGCAAAATATCCAAAACTAAAACTGAGAAATTATCTTTTACCTAAGCCTGCCAACTTGCCCATCGGCATTTTATTCATTGTTTTCATCATATCCTTCATTTGCTCAAACTGCTTGATAAATGCATTTAACTCAGCAATATCTTTACCTGCACCTTTGGCTATCCGTTGTTTACGGCTTGGGTTAATTATATCGGGGTTGCGGCGCTCAACCAAAGTCATCGAATTTATCATAGCCTCAATTCCCTTAAAAGAATCGTCATTAATATCAATATCTTTTATTTGTTTGCCAACACCGGGTATCATTGCCATAAGGTCTTTAAGGTTGCCCATTTTTTTAATCTGCTGTAACTGGGTCTTAAAATCTTCAAAATCAAACTGATTTTTTCTAATTTTTTTCTCCAGCTTTTTTGCTTCTTCTTCATCAAATTGCTCCTGTGCTTTTTCAACAAGACTTACAATATCTCCCATGCCCAAAATACGCTGTGCCATCCTTTCCGGGTAAAACACATCCAGGGTATCCATTTTTTCGCCGCTGCTAACAAATTTTATGGGTTTGGTAACTGTGTATTTAATAGATATGGCTGCACCGCCTCTTGTATCACCATCTAATTTTGTAAGCACAACACCAGTAAAATCGAGTCTTTCATTAAAAGCTGCGGCTGTGTTTACGGCATCCTGACCAGTCATACTATCTACCACAAATAAAATTTCCTGTGGATTAACGGCCTGCTTAATGTTAGCTACTTCGGTCATCATCACTTCGTCCACCGCCAAACGGCCTGCAGTATCTATAATAAGTACATTTTTATTTTTAGCCTTTGCTTCTTTAATTGCATTCTGCACAATTGAAACCGCATCTTTATTTTCGGGCTCGCTGTACACATCTACATTTACCTGTTCACCCAATATTTTTAACTGGTCAATAGCTGCGGGACGGTAGATATCTGCAGCAACCAGTAAAGGCGATTTTCCTTTTTTTGTTTTAAGATAATTTGCAAGCTTACCACTGAAAGTTGTTTTACCACTACCCTGTAAACCCGCAATTAAAATGATGGTTGGGTTTCCGTTTAGTGTAAGGTCACTCTCGGTGCCACCCATTAATTCAGTTAATTCATCCTTTACAATCTTTACCATTAACTGGCCGGGGCTAATGGCATTAATAACCTTTTCTCCGGTTGCTTTTTCTTTAACTATATCAGTAAAATCTTTGGCTATTTTGTAATTAACATCTGCATCAACCAATGCCCTGCGTATATCTTTTAATGTTGATGCAATATTTAATTCGGTAATTCTTCCCTGACCTTTTAAATTTTTAAACGCTGAGTCTAACCTTTCACTTAATGATTCAAACATGATGATATAAAAATTTTAATTAAATAATTTTTCTGCCATTGGGGTTGGCGCTAAAAAAAAATGAACATAACGTAATGTCATATTCACTTTAAATTATATTGCAAAATTAAGAAATCTTATCCCATATATTCTCTTAATAAATCGCAGCGAGTGGCTGATCTTAATTTAATTAATGCTTTGTCTTTTATCTGCCTTACTCTTTCTCTGGTCAAATGAAAATGATGACCGATATCTTCCAGACTTAAAGGAGTATCTATACCGATACCGAAAAAATATCTTATTACATCTTTTTGCCTTTCAGTTAGTGCACTTAATGAGCGGTCAATTTCTTTTTTTAATGATTCCTTGAATTCAATTTTCATATCGCTGCTGTCTGCATTCGGGTTGCGCATTACATCTATCAGCGTATTATCTTCTCCTTCACTCATTGGCGAATCCATACTCACATGCCTTGCTGCCATACCTAATGTTGCGGTTACTTCTTCTGTATCTATTTCAAGATGAAAAGCTAACTCTTCGGGTGTTGGCTCTCTTTCAAATTCTTGTTCTAATTGAGAATATGCCCGGCTTAAACGATTGGTAAGTCCAACTTTATTTAGGGGCAGGCGAACAATTCTTGCCTGCTCTGCCAAGGCCTGCATAATGCTTTGGCGTATCCACCAAACACCATAACTTATAAATTTAAAGCCCCGGGTTTCATCAAAACGCTGGGCTGCTTTTATTAAACCTAAATTTCCTTCGTTAATAAGATCGGGCAAAGTCAATCCCTGGTTTTGATATTGCTTTGCAACAGATACAACAAAGCGCAAATTTGCTTTAGTTAGCCTGTCCAGAGCACGCTGGTCGCCAAGCTTTATTAATACAGCAAGTTTCACTTCTTCTTCGGGGCTAATGAGTTCTACTTTTCCAATTTCCTGCAAGTACTTTTCCAGACTTTGGCTTTCGCGGTTGGTTATAGATTTAGAAATTTTGAGCTGACGCATACTCATAATTGGATATTTTTAGTTTTAAGGGATATTAAATGCCGGTTAACAGATTGTTAAATAATGCTGTACAAACGTAATTTATATCATTTATAGTATGTATCCAAAAGAAATATATAACAACCCACTGAAACTTAGACACTTAACATAATTGTACATTTAGTTCAATTTTTTAAAATAAGATAAATAAAATTTTGTTTAGTGGATATATTTTCTATTATTGCAGATATACGCAAAGAATTTTTTAAAACGATGAGCAAGAAAGTAAAGTACACATTAGAATACCCCGTAAGATGTTCTCCCAATATTTTATACGAATTTTTATCAAGCCCTGCAGGCTTACAGGAGTGGTTTGCAGATAAGGTAGATGAAGAAGATGGATTATACAGTTTTTCTTGGAGTGGTTCTGCAGAGCAGGCAGAAATGGTAGCGAGCGAAGAAAATAAATTCATCCGCTACCATTGGGTTGATTCTCCAAAAGATGAATATTTTGAATTTAGTATTGAAAAATCTGAAGTAACCAACCTAACAATACTTATCATTAATGATTTTGCAGAAAAGAAGGAGATTAAAGACCAGAGCCAGCTTTGGGAAACACAGGTAAAAGATCTTTTTTATCGTCTGGGTAATTAGTTTGCAAAAACTGCATTATTTCTCTGAATGATTTTATTAAAAATTCAGGTGCATTATCCCATTCTTGCAGCGATATTTTTTTTGCCATTTTTAAAAAATTTTTCGTTTTTATAGAATCTTTTTCTGCTACAGTTAGCGCTGTAGCTGGTTTATAATTATCTGCCTTAAAGTGATGCTGCCATTCATCTTTGCTAACACAAATAAAAAAACTATTTCTTTCTGAGAGAGAAAACACTCTATCTATACCAGCATTAAATCTTTCTTTATGTTTCCCTGAAATATGAAGGGTTATGCTGAAAAAGTTTCCCCACCAGAACATGGTTCGTATAGCAAAAATATCTTTCCAGGTTGCCGGATAATCTAATATAACATAAGGCAGTTGAAGATAATTTTCGCCTTTGGTAATTTTTGCATTTTGCAAAACAAATTCATCAGGCAAAAATTTGCAATTGCTTAGCTCATCTTTATACATCAATTGTAGTGAGCCAAACATTTCGTACACTTTTTTTATTACCGCCTGTTTTGCCAAAATCCAATCTGTATTATTTATCAACTCTGTTTCCAGTGGCGAAAGGTGTATTTTTGGTAGGTGATGCATGATGAATTTTATAAGGCAATTAATTATAAAGTTAACGCTCTTACACCTTGATTAAAAAGTTAGACAAGCTTATTCTTAAAGCATTTATTCCACCTTTTATTGCTACTTTTTTAGTAACCCTGTTTGTATTTATGATGCAGATATTGTGGAAGTATATTGATGACCTGGTGGGCAAAGGGCTGGATTTTATTACGCTCATTAAATTTATTATTTATGCAAGTGCAACGTTGGTAACACTTGCTTTGCCCATCGCCATTTTACTTTCGTCGATAATGACGTTTGGCAAATTGGGAGAAAATTTTGAACTGGTTGCCATAAAATCTTCCGGCATTTCTTTATTACGCTTTATGCGTCCGCTTTTTTTTGTTGCAATATTATTAAGCTTTGTAACCTTTTTGTTTGCCAACTATGTTATCCCGGTTGCCAATTTAAAATTTTCGGTTATATACAATGACATCTACCGGAAAAGCCCTGCCTTCGATCTTAAAGAGGGTGTTTTTTATAATGGCTTTAAGGGTTATGCCATAAAAGTTTCAAAAAAGGAAAAAGATAAATCCACGCTTAAAAACATAATTATTTTTGAGCAATCGTATGGCCCGCAGGACAACACGGTAATCTCCGAAAAAGGGTTTATGAAAATTAGTGAGGATAAAAAATTTCTAGAATTTAAATTACAAAACGGAAATCGTTACGAAGAAAAAGGTGATATGTCTGGGATGGCAAATGAATTTATAAGATTAAGTTTTAAAGAATACAACAAACTATTTGACCTAAGCCAGCTTGATATACAATTTACGCCGGATAGTTTTTACAAAAACAATATTAGGATGGAAACGTTGAGCCAGCTTGATGATAACCTTGACTCTTTAAATAAAGACCCAGACACATTTGCAAAACAAATAAAAATGCAATTGAGTTTTAATTCAACCTATTTCCGAAACCAGGACAGTCCCATTATCGCCTACCAACCCATTGCCAAAAAAGTAAAATTTTTTGATGAGTTGATACCTGATACTTTAAAAGAACAGGTTCACCAGGCAGCATTAACGCAGGTTTCAATTTTAAACAATTCATTACAACTGGTAGCCACTCAGTTTAAAGAACATGAAATAAACAAAAGAAATATTTTAGTAGAATGGCACAGAAAATTTTCCCTTTCTTTTGCTTGCCTTGTACTTTTTTTTATTGGTGCACCACTCGGATCTATTATCCGAAAAGGCGGACTGGGCTTACCCATTATAGTAGCATTATTATTTTTTACACTATTTCATTTGCTAAATACCTTTGGCGAAAAAATGGTAAAGCAGGAAGTGCTTACACCCATGACTGGTATGTGGATGCCGGTAATGGTGCTCTCACCCATCGGCATATTTTTAACTTACAAAGCCACCCGTGATTCGCAGTTGTTCAGCAAAGAATTTTATTATCGCTTTTTTAAATGGATATATCCCGCAATTAAGCCCATAGTTGCTCTTTTTAATAAAGAAAAAAATATTTCATCATCATAAAATAAATTTTATGTTAATACCCAACAATCATCCCCGCAGAAATTTTTTAAAAAACACTGTAAAAGGCAGCCTTGCTTTATCCATCGGTGCAGGTTCTTTAAGTTCTTTTTTACAATCCTGCTCAACAACAAAAACAACCCTGGCTTTGCCATACAAAACCGGGTTCGATCAAAAGCCGCTCCCGTACCCGTATGCAGCCCTGGAGAATGTTATTGATGCAGCCACAATGGAAATACATTATAGCAAACATGCCGCTGCATATTCAAAAAATTTAAAGGAGGCAGTGCAGGCAGAAGGTGTGCAAGACGGCAAATCTTTAGAAGATATTTTGACCAACATTTCAAAATATTCAGTAAAAATGCGCAATAATGGCGGCGGTCATTATAACCATGAAATGTTTTGGCAAAGCATGCGCCCAAAGCAAAACAGTAATTTACCCGGCGCAAAATTAGCAGATATAATTAATGCTGGTTTTGGATCTTTTCAAAATTTTAAAACACAATTTTCTGATGCCGCAAAAAGCCGTTTTGGTAGCGGATGGGCATGGCTGTATGCAAATAAAAACAATGATCTTAAAATTGGCTCAACACCCAACCAGGATAATCCTTTAATGAATGTTAGTGACATAAAAGGTTTCCCATTGCTGGGGCTGGATGTTTGGGAACATGCTTATTATTTAAAATACCAAAATAAAAGAGCCGATTATGTTGAGAACTGGTGGAACGTTGTAAACTGGGATTATGTATGGCTCAGGTATGCAAGCTATTTTAATGTACCTGTATAAATAGACTCAGCCTTTGCAATAGAAGCATCTTAAAAATTGATACAACTAAAGCAAAGGCTGATGTATTGAAAAGCAATCTGAGGCAAATTTATAGTAACATCTTTATCAAAACCAAAAAAATAAATAACATGTCCTGTTAATGTTTTTTGTTATTTTTTTTAGGCTGGCTTACTTTTCTGCGGCTACAAAATATACTATATTCGCAGGCATTAAATTTTCATTAAAAATCATATTTGAATTATGCAGAAGTGGAAGGATTATCAGGAGAAAAATAAGGACAGATTTTTAGAAGAGCTTTTGGAGTTACTACGCATTCCTTCTATCAGTGCAAAAACAGAAAATAAAAATGATCTTGTAGCATGTGCC
>JBKJLG010000027.1:0-2882 GCA_046596995.1 Chitinophagaceae bacterium | reverse complement strand
GGTTTACATTGTGCCACAATTTTTCTCTAAGCTCGGGCATGGTTTTAAGCATGTCCATTCTTTTAATCATGCCTTCCACAATTAACATGGGTAAGCTTTTCGCAAAAATTTGAGAGCGAACATTATAGCGCAAATAGGTTAATACTTTTTTAGGCCCGGCAATAAATGCGCCGATGCTTCCCATACTCTTTACAAATGTGCTAAAGTAAAGATCCACTTCAGCCTGGCAACCTTGTTCTTCATCTGCACCGGCACCTGTTGGTCCCATTGAGCCAAATCCATGTGCATCATCAATCAATAATCTAAACTCATATTTCTTTTTTAGTTCAACCAGTTCTTTTAATTTTCCCTGGTTACCACTCATGCCAAAAACACCTTCAGTTATCACCAAAATTCCGCCACCGGTTTTCTCAGCCATTTTCGTTGCACGAATCAATTGCTTTTCGCAATCTTCAATATTATTGTGTTTGTAAGCATAGCTTTGCCCCAGCGTTAATCTTATACCATCCACAATACAGGCATGGCTTTCAGCATCATATACAATTACATCGCGGCGGTTTACCAAAGCGTCTATGCAACTCATTATGCCCTGGTAGCCAAAGTTTAAAAGCATGGCATCTTCACGGCTTACAAAATCTGCGATTATTTTTTCAAGCTCTTCATGCTGGTCGCTGTTTCCGCTCATCATTCTTGCACCCATGGGGTAGCCAATGCCCCATTTTTCAGCAGCCTCTACATCTATTTTTCTTGTCTCGGGGTGGTTAACCAACCCTAAATAATTATTAAGGCTCCACATAATTTTTTCTTTGCCTCTAAAAAACATGCGGCTGCCTAACTCACCTTCTAATTTCGGAAAGGCAAAATAGCCATGTGCTCTTTCAACATGTTGACCGAGTGGTCCGCCATCTAATTTTTTAAATACATCCGCCATAAAAAAAACTTAAGGTTAAATTTTGCGCTAAAATAAGTTTTTTATTACTAACGTATCTTTGCTTGCATATAACTTAAAAACACCTCTAAATTTTTTATAATGATAAAAAGATTTTGTCTGATCTGTGTATCCTTGTTTTATATTACTTCTTCTTTTTCTCAAATAAAAAAAACAATTCCTGCAAAACCTAAAATTGTAATTGGTTTGGTGATAGATCAAATGCGGTGGGATTATTTATACAGGTACAGCGAACTTTATTCATCTGGCGGGTTTAAAAGATTATTAAACCAGGGATTTAGTTGTGAAAATACATTTATCAATTTTGTGCCCACATATACTGCGCCGGGGCATACTTGTATTTATACAGGAAGTGTACCTGCCATTAACGGTATTGTTGGCAACAATTGGTTTAATAGAAGCACTGGTAAAAATATGTATTGCACGCAGGATACAAGTGTAAATACCATAGGCAGTAATTCATTTGCAGGAAAAATGAGCCCTAAAAATTTATGGACCACCACCATTACAGATGAATTAAGAATCAGCAATAATTTTAAAAGCAAAGTGATTGCACTTGCTTTAAAAGACCGGGCTAGCATTACACCCGGAGGGCACACGGCTAACGCCGCCTATTGGTTTGATGATTCAAATGGCAAATGGATAACCAGTTCGTATTACATGAACCAATTGCCGGATTGGGTTAACGCATTTAATAATAAACGATTGCCGGATGATTATATGAGTAAAGATTGGAATGCACTGATGCCACTGTCCAAATACGACCTTAGCACCGCAGATAACAAAGAATATGAAAGCAACATTCCGGGAGAAAATAACAGAAGTTTCCCCCATAGATTATCAGAAATTAAACACAAATACCTGGCTTTTAATTACACGCCGTTTGCAAATACATTTACTTTTGATTTTGCAAAAGCCACTATTGAAAATGAAAAAATGGGACAAAATACTGTCCCGGATTTTTTAGCTGTAAGCATTTCTTCTACCGATTATATTGGCCATCAGTTTGGACCAAACTCAATAGAGATACAGGACACATACCTGCGGCTTGATAATGATATTTCAGAATTTTTGAAATATCTTGACAGTAAGTTTGGGAAGGAAAATTATTTATTATTTTTATCTGCGGACCATGCGGTTGCTAACATTCCTGCTTTTTTGCAAGAGCATAAAATTCCCTCGGGCACATATAGCCAAACCAATCTTACAAAAAACATCAACCTTTTATTAGAAGAAAAATTTTTAATAAAAAAGGGAGTTTTAAATATTCAGAATTACCAGATTTATCTGAATACAAAGGAGATAGAAAAAGAAAATAAAAATTTGAGTGAAATAAAAAAGGCAGTGATCGATTTTTTAAACCAACAGGAATTTATCAGCAGTGCAATTGATCTTGAAAAAATTACATCTTCATCTTTGCCAGATGTAATTAAACAAAAAATTATTAACGGATATAATTTTAAGCGCAGTGGTGATATTCATTTTATTTACAAACCTGGATATTTTGATCCGGGTGGAAATAGTACCACACATGGATCGTTGAACCCTTACGACAGCCATATCCCATTAATTTGGTTTGGGTGGAATATAAAACATGGTTCATCAAACCGGGAAATATATATGACAGATATTGCGCCTACGCTTGCTGCCTTATTAAAAATTCAAATGCCTAATGGCAGTATTGGTAAAGTGATTGAAGAGGTTGTTAAATAAATTATTTTTGGGTTGTTGCCTTTAAATAATTTTTGCCTTCATCTGTTACAAATAAGCAAAGCAGTTTTTTGCCGTTTATATCAGCAAGTTTTGTATTTACCAATCCTCTTTTGTATAAACCGGAAAGCGAACCTTTTAAATCATCCTGCATACATGGATGAGCACCGTTGCTTGCATTTTCTTTATCATGGCAATCCCTAAGCTTTTGCAACATTCTTTC
>JBKJLG010000013.1:0-2827 GCA_046596995.1 Chitinophagaceae bacterium | reverse complement strand
AAGGATAGTTGTATGATTCTCTGCGCCGGTAATATCTATCGAGAGACCGCCGTTATCATCCTGTTTTTGTTTCTCTTTGTCATTGGTACTAAGATCAGGAGAAATGATTTCCCACGTTAAACCTTTATTTGTGCTTTTATGAACAAACTGGCTTCCATAATAAATTGTTTTTGCATCAAAGGGATCAATGGCAAGCGCTGCATTCCAGTTAAATCTTACTCTTGTTTGCAAGTCAGGTGCCGGGGGACGGGCCTGGGCTCTTTCGCCGGTAGCTATATTATATTTATATAAATTACCTCCCTGGCTCATTCCATATACCCAGTTAGCATCCTCAGGGTCTGGTGCAACATCAAAACCATCGCCACCTCCAACATCCTGCCATGCTAAATTTCGTATTGGACCTTCGGTCCATTGATATGCAGGCCCCCACCAGCTTCCATTATCCTGCAAGCCTCCCATTACATGATAAGGGAGTTCGTTATCTACATTAATATGATAAAATTGTCCGAAGGCAAGTTGTTCTTCAAATTTCCAGGTTTTCCCTTTATCCCGGCTAATAGATAAGCCTCCATCACCTCCATCAATTATAAAAGATGGATTATTGGGGTCTATCCACATGGCATGGTGATCAGCATGAATTTTTTCAGTTGGGGCATTTATCTTAAAGGTTTTTCCGGCATCTTCACTAACTGCAATAGGCTGGTATAAACTATATAATCTATTTTCATTTTGCGGATCTACAACAATATCATTAAAATAAAATGAACGTGTAGTTACATAAGTGGGGTCGCTGTTTGCAAGCTCCCATTTAAAACCTCCGTCATCACTTTTATACAAACCATTTTTGGTAGCTTCTATCATTGCATAAACCCTGGAGGGCTGGCTTTTAGAAAAAGCTAATCCAATTCTTCCCAACTCTCCATCAGGTATGCCATCCTCTTTACCAAGTTTTTTCCATGTTTTTCCTGCATCCAGCGTCATATATAATCCACTGCCCTTACCTCCGCTTTTAAGGCTCCAGGGCGTACGCCGGTGCTGCCACATGGCAACTAATAATTTATTAGGATTGGATGGGTCCATACTCATATCGGCCACTCCAGATGTATCGTTAGTGTAAAGCATTTTATTCCAGGTTTCACCGCCATCAGTAGTTTTATAAACTCCTCTTTCGGGATGCTCAGCATAAGGATTACCAATAGCACCTGCATACACAACGTTAGGGTTAGATGGATCTATAATAATTCTGTGGATGTTAATTGTTTTCTCCAGCCCCATTAGCTTCCAGGTTTTTCCGGCATCAATGCTTTTGTAAATACCGCCGCCTAAGTTTATTGAGTTTCTTGGATTGCCTTCACCGGTACCCACCCAAACAACAGATGGATTGCTTTGCTGAATGGCTAACGAGCCAATATTTATGATCGGCTGATCATCAAAGATCGAGGACCATGTTGTGCCTCCATTTTCTGTTTTCCAAACACCACCAGAGGCTGCGCCAATGTAAATAATGTTTGTATTAGCGTTCACAGCATCAATTGTTGTAACCCTTCCGCTCATTCCGGCAGGTCCAATGCTTCGTGGTTTTAAATTTTTAAAAAGATCTAATGTGGCTTTTTGTGAAAAAGCATTAGCAAACAGTAAGATGAGGGAAAATAATAGAAGATTTTTTTTCATGAAATGTTTTTAAACGATAAACATACAATTAGTTTTTAAAACAGGGCGAAGGATTATGAATCCGAAAGTCCCGGTATTTTTTTTAAATAGAATAATCGTAATTTTATTTTATATAAATCATTTTGAATCATCATCATGAAAGACATCTTTCTTTTAAATTTTAAACTATGACAATAATTGGTTTCCTTGTTCTATTGTTGATAGCTGCAATATGCGGTGGTATCGGTCAATCACTTGCAGGTTATGATTTAGGCGGTTGTCTTGTATCCATCGTTGTTGGTTTTATTGGTGCATATTTAGGTTTATGGTTTGCCGCAAAAATGGGTTGGCCACACCTGTTTGAAATAAGTGTTGAAGGAAAACCTTTTCCTGTAATTTGGGCAGTTTTAGGCGCTACAGCTTTTACTTTAATTATGGCATTATTGCGAAGAGCTTTTACCGGACGACGGTAGGCGCAATTCTTACTTTATTTTTATTTTAAAAAGCGAACGATTTTTTTGTACCTGGTGAAATGTGAGGTATTGTAAAATCCATCCATTATATTTGATTCTTACAAGAGTTTAGTTTTAGCAATGTTCAATTTAATTTTATTTGGTCCGCCAGGTAGTGGCAAAGGCACGCAGTCAGAAAAGCTGGTAACAAAATACCGTCTTAAGCATCTTAGCACAGGAGATTTGCTTAGGAGTGAAATTCATTATAAGACCCCTTTGGGGCTGGAGGCAAAAAAGCTTATGGATAAAGGTCGCCTGGTGCCCGACGAAGTGGTAATTGGTATGATAAGCTCCGCACTTGATAGTAACCCTGCATGTGAAGGATTTTTATTTGATGGATTTCCCCGAACCTCTGCGCAGGCCGACGCTTTGGATAAATTACTTGAGTTAAAAGAGGCTCCCATTGCGGTTATGCTTGCCCTTGATGTAAGTGAAGAAGAACTGGTGAAAAGATTATTAAAAAGAGGAGAAACAAGCGGTAGATCGGATGATAACAATGATGCGGTAATACGTGCCAGAATAACAGAGTATCATAAAAAAACTGCTCCCGTTGCAGATCATTATAAAAAACTAAACAAAGTGATAATGGTAAAAGGGGAGGGTACGGTAGAGGAGATCTTTGTAAATCTTTGTACAGAAATTGACAGCAGGTTAAATTAATTTTT
>JBKJLG010000348.1:0-2754 GCA_046596995.1 Chitinophagaceae bacterium | reverse complement strand
GGTAAAGACAATATTTTTCCTGCGGCAGATAATGCTGATAATGAAGGATTGGTAGCCATTGGCGGAGATCTTTCTACTGAAAGATTATTGTTGGCTTACAAAAGCGGAATTTTTCCCTGGTATAATGAAGATGAACCTATTTGCTGGTGGTCGCCCGACCCAAGATTTGTTTTATATCCACAACAATTAAAAATCAGTAAAAGCATGAAAACTGTTTTGAACAACGGCAGTTTTAAGTTTACCACAAATAAAGCTTTTGAAAAGGTTATTGAAAATTGTAAAACCGTTTACAGAAAAGATCAGCCCGGCACCTGGATTTCAACAGAAATGACAGATGCTTTTACAACGCTGCACCATAAAGGCTTTGCACACAGTGCCGAAGCTTGGAAAAATGGAGAGTTGGTTGGTGGATTGTATGGCGTAAAAATCGGAAAAGTATTTTTTGGTGAAAGCATGTTTAGTAAACAAAGCAACGCCAGCAAATTTGCATTTATAAAATTTGTGCAGCTTTTGCAAAAACAAAATATTGAATTAATAGATTGCCAGGTTTATACTGAACATTTAAAAAGCCTTGGCGCAGAAATGATCGACAGAAAAACATTCATACGATTACTGCAAGTGTTGATCAATTAGCCAGCAGCATTTTTTTGTGCGGAAATTTTGTTGCATGCTGATAAACCAACCCCCTTATATAATCATTTTCTGAGTAAGGTGTAAGATAATGTTTCACTTCATCAATGGTATTTAGAGAAACATCTGTGGGTAAATAACCCATTCCATAAAATCTTCCCTTCTCCATTAAAATGCAACTTTGCTCCTGGTGATTTAGCCCGCTATCAATAACGGCAAAAGTTGGTAATTCTTTTTGCAGATAAGCGATACAGGCATTCACTCTTTCATTATATTTTACTGCTGGTTCTTTTTGCCGGCATGCACCATCACATCTTTCATCATTGTTACCTGTACACTCAACTGTATCTGCCTGCAAAAAACAAAGTTTAGGACAAAGCTTAAACTCATGCGATAATTTTCTTAATAAATTATGCCCCTCTGTTAATAAATTAAAAGTGTACAATGGCTGAATGTTCTTCTTCTTTTTTTCAATGGCAAGGCGGATGTAACCATTTCTATCTTCAAAATCATATAATGCATAAGCCTGCTCAAACCTTTTCTGACTGCGGTTTTGCTGTGGCCAATTTTTTTTAATTTCTACGCTTTCCAGAATAAATGCCATTAACTCAGTAGCACATGTATTGTAAGAAATGTTATGAATGTTTCTAAGGAAAACCTGCTTTTGCTTTCCCGGTTTGTTATTGGCAAAATGACTGTTAACTCTTTTAGAAATATTTTTTGCTTTGCCAACATAAATTACTTTTCCTTTTTCATCATGAAAATAATATACACCCGGCAAGGCAGGCAATTTTTTAACCTGTGCCGAAGGTAGATTTGGTGGTAAATGTTGTTCTTTGTTTTTTACTTTAAGCGAATTATCTATATGATTTTCATTGTCGTTTTGTAATAAATGATGAAATAATTTTACGGTTGCTTCAGCATCTCCATTTGCTCTGTGACGGTTTTCAACATCAATACCTATTTCTCTGCAAAAATTTCCCAGGCTATAACTTCTGTATCCCGGCAATATTTGCCTGCCCAACCTTACTGTGCACAATTTTTTGCAATTCAGTTCATAGCCGGCTATTCCTAAATGATGTTTAATAAAAGAATAATCGAAGTTTACATTATGGGCAACAAAAATTTTATCATACAATAAATTGTATATCTCGTCAGCCACTACACTAAAAAGTTTTGCATCTTGCACCATTTCGTTGGTAATTCCTGTAAGAGATTCTACATATCTCGGGATGGTGTAAACCGGGTTCAATAGTGTTTCATATTTCTTCAGAATTTTTTTACCATCAGAAATAAAAATGGCTATCTCTGTTATGCCGCTGGCAGCCGCATACCCTCCTGTTGTTTCAATATCTACTATGGCAAATAACAAATTTAATAATTTATGTAAACTTACTAACTTCCTTAGTAAGATTAAGCATCTTGTTTTTATTACTTTTGCAAACAATAAATGACTTTATAAAAAATGGAATTAAGCAAGAATTATATACCGGGAGAAACAGAGCAGAAATGGTATAAACACTGGATGGATAAAGGGTATTTTAAAAGTGTGCCGGATGAGAGGAAAGCTTTTACAGTGGTGATTCCGCCACCTAATGTTACCGGCGTTTTACACATGGGGCATACTCTTAACGAAACCGTTCAGGATATTTTGGTTCGCAAGGCAAGAATGAGTGGCTATAATGCCTGTTGGGTTCCTGGCAGCGATCATGCATCAATTGCTACCGAAGCAAAAGTGGTGCAAATGCTTAAAGAAAAAGGTATTGACAAGAATAATTTATCAAGAGAAGAATTTTTAAAATATGCTTTTGAATGGAAAGAAAAATATGGCAATATCATTTACAATCAAATTGAAAGGCTTGGCTGTAGCGTAGACTGGGACAGGGTTTCTTTTACAATGGATCCTGATTATTACAAAGCTGTTATTAAAGTTTTTGTTGATCTGTATAAAAAGGGATTGATCTACCGTGGTGCAAGAATGATAAATTGGGACCCTGCCGCAAAAACTGCTTTGAGTGATGAGGAAGTGGAATATAAAGAAGTAACGGGAACATTGTATTATATAAAATATTACCTCACCCCTTCCCTCTCCACAAGTGGAGAGGGGGCTAATAGCGAAGACCT
>JBKJLG010000364.1:0-8976 GCA_046596995.1 Chitinophagaceae bacterium | reverse complement strand
GCCAGCACCATAATTGGTATGCCAGGTGTTAGAAGTTTCACCGGGCTGCCATACTCTTCCCTGATCGTAAAAAACAGATAGCCCTATTTTGCCATTCATTATATAGCTTCTGAAAGGCGTAATAAAACGCAATTCATTACTGTTGGAAAAAGTGGTTTTGCCCCAAAATCTTTCACGCCTGTACCCACGCAGATCATCGGCACCACCTAAATGCGGCAAATGATAAAACATAGGGTTGCCATTTACCGTACCGCCGGCAGCCCTTATTGCCAGAGAGAATTTAGAAAAAAGCGGCACAAAAACCTGCGCTACTCCTGTATATCTTTGAAATGAATTTTTTAAGCTAAGATTTTGAAAATGCGCTGCATTTGCAGTAAAATAAAAACCGGAAGTAGGAACAATTGAATCGTTTAAAACTGCAAATTTATAATTTACAGAGACGCCCGTGTAATTATTGGTTTTAAAAATATCGGGCGTTACAGGTGCAATAATTTTAGCAACAAACCTATCAGCATCTTTAATTAGTTGCACGCTTTGGTAAAATGCGGAAAGGGTAAATGTATTTTTACCCGCCTTTCTTTCCATATCCACATTGCCGTCAATTTGTTTTAGCTGTGTTCTGTTGTATGGAATATCTATAACAGGAGAAACCGTTTTGTTGCCGATACCATAAAAATTAAGCCAGCGTATTGCATCATAATCTGCATTAAGCAACAAATTCCATTTACCAATAAAATTTGGAAATATGCCTTTGTAAAAGGCACTTATTGCCTTCTGAGAAATTGAATATCGCATGCCTACAGAATTTTTTGAAGCGTAGGGCAGTTTTCTCCATTTATGATTTACAATGGTGTAACCCAACCCAACAAAAAGCCTGTCAGCATTTGTAAAACCTATTAGAGGAGAAATACCTTTTTTATCAGGAATGTAGGTATCATAATTAAAAGTATGGTCTGTATTGTTGGATAAGTGAAGCCTGTTTGACCCTGCAAAAGTATTTTTTGCATCATCATAAATATGAACTTTTACATTGGAGGTATTAGTGATGGAATCTTCCTGATCGCCGCCGATAATGCGTAACCTTATGCCTGAATTTGCATTGCCATAAATTGTATAAACATCTTTGCCCGATAATCCATAGAGTCTTAATTCTTCTGTTTCATTGTTTTTAAATGTTCGGGAATAAAAAGCTTGTTCAGCTTTTTTTCCTTCTTTGGTAATATTAAAAATGTTTACTTGTGTTTCGTTATCATTTAGCCTGTTCACATCAAAATATTCGCTGCTTTTACTGCCAACCACTTCCACTTCTTTCGCTAAAAAATAATAATACTGTGCTGCATATTCGTGTAGATCATTTCTTCTGGCTTTTAATTTAGCTATTAACTCATTGCCCGATATTGCAAATATTTCCGGAGGCATTTGTTTTATTGATGCTTCAATTGTGTTATCTGTAAGTGATTGTTGCAGTGCTTTTGCCTCTGAAAGCCATTGGTCAAGTGTAAGCTGATTGGTTAATAATCTATCTAAAAATCTTCTTTCTGTTGCAGTTACATCTTCTATTTTATATCCAAAGGGCTGTATATATTTTAATCCGCCTGCGGCAAGAACTATTTTCAATAAAGCACCGCCGGTGGTGGAAAATGCCTGATCACGATCAGTGGGTATCGGTACAAAAATATTTTTACCATCCTTTTCTACTCTGCCCCATTTCCATTGGTCCCAATGCCGGTCCCAATCGCCAATTATCATATCGAATAGTCTTGCTTTTACAAATGCGGTCTGGTCAGCACTGTTATCGTTGTCATCAAATAATTTTTCCAGCAACTCTTCCGAATTATCAAACTTTTTAAAATTTAAAAAATTATCAGCATTGCTCCAATCACCGTCAGCTCTTTGCTCAAACAGATAAAGCCGGTTGGCATATTTTGCGTTTAAGCTATCAAACCCTGGCTGCTCAGGAAACCACAAATACTGAGGACGGGAGTGTGGAATGCCCGCCGCCTGCGCCATTGCAGGCACACCCAATGCACCGTATGGGTGACTCATGGAAATACCATCATTGGCAATGTGCTCTATAAATGTGTTATGAAATATTTTAGGTACCAGTATTTTAAGAGATTTATTTACTGAGCGTAATGCATACTCTTTACCTTCTTTACTTTTTAAACGCAATGATTTGGATTGATTGCCGCCACCAATTTTATATATCTGCATTCCACCTCTTAATGTATCCAAATGAGTAACCGGAAAAGTAACGGGAGTGGTCCATTCTTTACGGTAATTTTTACCCCAAAGTGCCTGGTAAAGAGAGGAGCGTTTATATTCCGGTCCAGCCGCCATTTTTTTATAACCTGCATTATCATTGCTCTGTGCTACAGCAACATTGCTTAAATAAATAAATAGGAATAAGAAGACTGCATAAACAGATAGTAACTTTTTCATTAAATTATATTGTGTCGTTCATAATGTAAAAACCCTGCCAGAATGCCGTGGCAGTGATCAAAATTAAGGTTTCAATTTGTTTAATTGAAGATTGGGCTATTATACCTTATATATATTTTAAAGTATTACAGTGGCAGTGGGCTTGTGTTTATACAGCAACCTTAGCATAGAGGGCAATACAATTAATAGTAATGGCAGCGCTATTAAAAATCCCCCAATTACAGCAATAGCTAACGGTTGATGTAATTCTGCCCCTGCGCCAATACCCAATGCAAGCGGCATTAAAGCTATTATTGCGCCCAAGGCCGTCATAAGTTTGGGACGAAGCCTGGTAGAAATGGAATATACAATTGAATCATCAACCGATTGTGTATGCAATGATTCTTTAAATTGTAAAAAAGTGAAAATGGCATTCTCTCCAATTATTCCCACAATCATAATTAACCCGGTATAACTGCCAACATTTAAAGGCGTATTGGTAAGATAAAGCCCGAGATAACTACCTGCAATTCCCAACACTGCTATCACTAATATCAGGAACGCAATTCTAAATTGACGGAATAAAAATAAGATAACTCCAAAAACCAAAAGGCTGGATGTTATCAATATCATCAGCAATTCTTTAAAAGATTTTTGTTGTTCCGCATAAGAGCCCCCGTACTCAATATGATAACCTGCAGGTAGCGAAACCTGCGATGCAATACTTTTTTGAATATCTTTCATCACACTGCCAAGATCACGATTTTCCAGTCTTGCAGATATTACTCCCATTGATTGCAAATTCTCTCTCTCAATTTCTGCATCGCCTTCACTAATTTGTACAGTGGCCAATTCGCTTAAAGGTTTTAATCTGCCGTTAGGCAAAAAAACCTGCAAATTATTTATATCATTAATGCTTAATTTTTTGCTTTCAGGATAAACAAGCCTAACCGGATACAATTGATCTTTTTCAAAAATGTTTCCCACTACATTACCTTCCAGTGCAGTTTGTATTTGATACTGGAGATTGGCGGAGTTGATACCATACATGGCTTGCTTGGTATAATCCGGCTTTACACTTATGGAAGGTCCGGTAATAACAATGCCGTCAAAAACATCAGCTGTGCCTTTTGTTTTTTCTACTATGCCTGAAATTTGTTGTGAAAGTGTTTGTAGTTTTTTTTTGTCTTCGCCAAAAACTTTTATTTCTATTGGCTGTACAGAGGTCATAAGATCGCCGAGCATATCGCCTATTACCTGCCCAAAATCGATACGCAGCGCAGGTTGTGTAGCCTCAACTCTTTTACGAATATCTTCAATAACTGCTTCAGTTGTGCGGCTTCTTTTTGTTTTCAATTGAATAAGATAATCCCCTCTGTTTGGTTCGGTAATAAAAAATCCCATTTGTGTTCCCGTTCTTCTAGAGTATGCTTCCACTTCCGGTATGGCAACAATTATTTTTTCTACTTCACGTAATTCTCTGTCTGTTTCTTCAATGTTAGTACCGGGTGGCGAATCATAATCCAGTACTATACTTCCTTCATCCATCTCCGGTAAAAAGCCGGTTTGCAGCCTGGGGAGAATAATAATAATAATCACAACTAACGCTGCCATAATAATTCCACTAAGCCAGGGACGAAAAATAAAATATGAAACCCATTTTTGTTTTTTCACTTTCTGAACTTCTGCTTTTCTTTCTTTTAATTTCTCTGCAGATTTCTTTTTGGAAAGCAGTAAATACACAATCGGTAATCCTATCCAGGTAACAAAAAACGAACATACAAGCGTAATGATCATTGTGTTTGTCATTACCTTAAAATAAGCACCTGCAACCCCGCTCATCATCATAAAGGGAACAAAAATTACAATGGTACTTATTGAAGAGCCGAGCATTGCAGGAAAAAGATAATGAATGGCTTTTTGAACAATGGATGTGTATTGCTCATCAGGATGTTCTTCATGCGTTCGGTGTATTTGCTCAACTACAACAATGGCATCATCTATAATTAACCCAATAGCTGCGGCTATGGCGCCGAGCGTCATTATGTTTAAGGTATAATCAATAGCATACATTACAATAATAGTAAGTCCAAGCGTAACAGGAATGGTAATAAGAATTGTTGCACTTGCTTTTAGTGAGCGCAAAAATATTATGGCAACAATAATGGCAAGAGCCAGCCCTACCCATAAACTGTCGGTAACACTTTTCACTGATTCATTTACAAAATCTGCCTGTACATAATAAGGCTTGATTATTATGCCTTTTGGGAGCACTAATTGTAACTGAGCAATTTTCTTTTTTACAGCAGCAGAAAGGGTTACAAGATTGCTGTTTGGTTGTTTGATAATTGCAATCAGTACACCTTCTTTTCCGTTTGCATTTATTTTTGTAAATTCTACGCCTTCTTTAATTTGTATGTTAGCAATATCTTTTAATTGAATAACCCTTTTACCGTTATTGCTTATCACCATATTTTTTATGTCATCAATATTACGCACCGTGGCATCGGTTATTGTAAGGTATAAATGTTTGTAATCTGATAAATAGCCATTTGACTTTACAAAATTTGTTTGTGCCAGCGCATTGGTTATTGCATCAGGAGTTACTGAAAGAGAACTCATTTTTTGAATATCCAACTGAAGCCAATATTCTTTTTGCCTGCCGCCACTTATTCGTACTTCAGAAACACCATCTACCTGAGATAAAAAAGGTTTTACCGTGTAAA
This sequence comes from Chitinophagaceae bacterium, assembly GCA_046596995.1. Lineage (GTDB taxonomy): Bacteria > Bacteroidota > Bacteroidia > Chitinophagales > Chitinophagaceae > Ginsengibacter. The sequence continues at coordinate 3,829 of JBKJLG010000364.1, read as the reverse complement.
GCGCCAGTTGTTTTAATTCTATCGGAGATAAATTATGTGTTTCCAGCGAATAGCCCATTACCGGTAAAATGGAGGGATTCATCTTCTCAACTGTTATATTAACATCCGTCGGCAGGGTATTTCTTATCTGTGCGATTTTTGCTTCAATCCGTTGCTGGCTTAGGTCTACATTAGCGGCCCAATCAATGTATGCAGAAATTTCACAACTTCCGCGGCTTGTAGTGCTTCGTATATTGCTTAGATCGGGTATTTGTTTAATGGCATTTTCCAACGGTCGTGTAACCGTTACCATCATTTTATCTACCGGCTGTAAACCGGCATCTGCAATAATTTTTATTTTAGGAAAAGTAATTTCGGGAAAGAGAGAAGTTTGTAGTTTGCTGTACGCAAAAACCCCTCCCACTAATATCATTACTAAAACAACGGTTAGAGGATTTTTATGTGATATGAAAAAGTTTTTCAAAGAAGTTTTTTTATGATCAGCCGGTAATTATTATTCTTTTGTTTGAGGCTTATTTATTTTTATTTTAGCTGTATCGGGTAAGCCGTAATTGCCCGTAAGTAAAATTTTATCAGCGGTATTAAATGAAGGAGAAATAATCTCGACCCAGTCTCCTGTTTCTATCCCCTTTGTTACCATAACTTTAATTGCTGTACTGTCGTTAAGTAATTTCATTATCCAAAATGCAGTTTGGGTTTCATCTGATAGCACCGCAGCTTTTGGCAACGAGATGGCTGCCGCTTTTGAAACCTTTATCACTTTTACTTTCGCAACCAGATTTTGAGGAAGCGAATGTGGAGAATTAATTCTTATTGCTACTGCCTGCGTTTGAGAAACTGAATCCATAAAAGGCATAGAAGTTTGAATAGTACCTAAAATTCTTTCTCCATCCGGTAACGTTAGCTCCACCTGTTTGCCGTTAGTAACATATTGATTGTATTCGAACGGTACGTTCATAATAAATACAAAGCTGTTAACATTACTTATCACCGCCAGTTGCTCACCATCCTGAACATAGTCTCCCGCCTGATGGTTAAGCTCTGAAACATATCCGCCGGTGCTGGCTTTTATTGCATTTACACCCGAAAATTTAAAATGCGGATCAAGTTTATTGATCGTATTGCCAATAGCATCAGACTCTTTTGTTTTTAATACAAACATGGTTTGGCCTGCATTTACAAGGCTTCCGTATTTTACATTTACCGCTTTTATATAACCCGTAAGGTTTGATTTTAAGTAACTTTTTTGAAGGAACGTGGAGGTGGCATTTAATTCAACAAATTCTTCAATAGGATCAAATGAAACAGAGGTAACTGTTACCGGAGTGCTTGCATCTATTTCGGTTTCTGTAGTTACTGTTTTGTTTTTACAGGCAAAAAATAATAAGCAAAAAGTAATTGGTAAAAAATAATTTTTTTTGATATGTATTTTTTTAATCCTCATTATTAAATATTTACCTTTTCCAATAATTTAATTGGTTTATTATCTGATAACGGCTGATCATATTTTGCACTACCAAATTTTTTGTGGTTATATAATTATTGAGAGCTAAAATATAATCTGTCATTTTTATATCACCGGTTTCAAGCAATTTTCCGTTAGCCTGTATCAACGTTTCAATATACTTTATTTGTTTGTTTATTGCCGGCAGCAGATTTTCAATTGCAAATAATTGCTGCTGTAATTGAGCTATCTGCTGGTAATATTGATTCTGAAAAAAATCTCTGTTTTTTGCTCTTGTTCTTTCTGCAATATCAATTTTAGCGTATTGCAGCCTCTTTTGCCCTCCGTCATAAATAGGAACGACAAAGCTAACGCCGAAACTTGTTCCAAAATTTTTATAGGGTTGGTAAGCCAATGAAGATTGCAAACCGCCATCTGCATAAAGATTTATGCGTGGACTGTAACCTATATCAATCAGGGCTTTATTATTAATCAGCTTTAAGCTGTCAATTTTATATTTTAAAAAAAATGCAGAGCTATCTGTATAAAGTGCTGTTACAATATTTATATCGGGTGGCGATAATATGGAAGTAACAGTATCTAAAATGCCTGCTAAATAATTTAATGTAGCATAATCGTTTTTGTATTGAACCTGCAATTGCTGCTGCGTTAACTCTTGCTGCTGAAGCGTTACCAAAAAAGATAAATAATCAACCTGGCGGTAAACATTTTTTTGAGTTAGTTTTTTTAAAATGATTTCTTCTCTTGATAATAAGTTTTGCAGCTCATTATTAAAATTGAGCTGAAGCTGATCGCCAAAAGTTGTGATGTATTGAGTAATAATTGTCTTCTTTAAATCTTGTTCCGTTATTTTAGAAACGTTGCGTATTGAATCGCCAATGATCTGAATATCTTTAAATTGGAGGTTAAGATATTTTTTGGGTAACAGATTTTTGGTTGCGGTAAGCAAGGCCTGTAATTGTGCGCCATTTGTAATTGCCTGGTCGTAGCCATATCCGTTTCTTAATGGTGCGTAATAAGAAGTGCCGTTAGCCATTATTTGCACGCTTGTTGAAGCTCGTAATATTTGGCTGTCTACTCTGTTTAATAATAACTGGTTTCTGTAATCATTTAGCAGCGGGCTGTTAGTAATGGCGTTAGAAATATAATAATCAAGATTTTTATTCTGAGAAAAAGAATAAAAAGGTATTGCCAAAATGAGAAAAAAGATAAATCGTTTTTTATTCATAACATCTCCGTAAACAGTTGCTAACAAAAAGCCGTCCCAACTTAAAAAATTGAGACAGCTGATTTAATAAAAACTTTCGTAATTAATCTTTTGCAGTTTTTATAAACTTGCCATCTTTAGTAAAAAGCACATCCATTCCTTTTACTTCTGCTTCATAATTTATTTCACCATTTGCTTTTGTAATTACAGCAGCTTCTTTTACTTTGGCGCCTTTATAATGCTGCGCAAGGTAAACGGTTACTGCGGCTGGCAAATCAGAAACTTTAATATCCATTTCGGTTTCTACTTTGTTTCCGTTAGCATCGTATAATGCTGACATAGTTTTACCGTTTTGCTTAAAGTTTACCTCATACTCATTCCCTTCCTTCTCCCACTTGCCTGAAGTGCCCGGAAAATCTTTTGCAAATGCAGTGATTACGGCTACAGGTGCTTTTACATGTTTTTTACTTTCATTTCGTTCTTCATTTCTTTCCTTGCCTTCTTTTTCCCTTTGCGCAAATGTGGCAGTGTTTACAGCAAACAACAGCGCAATAATTCCTAATGTCTTTTTCATGTTTTCAGTTTTTAAATTAATAATACTCAAACCTAACATTTGATTCTGGTGCAAAATTGAAGAGAGCCTTGTTAAGAGCATAAGAAATCAAAAAGTTATTACTGTTGTATGCAAAAGGTTTGCATAATTATAACTTACCTTAAAGTGATATAATTCACAGATCTTTTTTACAATAGATAACCCCAGCCCTAAAGAATCTGAACCGGTTTCATCTTTTTTAAATCTTTCAAACAAAACCGCAGGCTCAGTATTTAGTTGTGTTCCGGTGTTGGAGATTGACAGACGGTGCTGATGCAGGCTTATCTCTAAATTTCCTTTTTTAACATTGTGTTTAATGGAATTGGTTATAAGGTTGGAAACTAATATATCAGCCAATGCCTCATTCATTACAATTTTCACATTACATTCAATATTTTTTGTAAGTGTGATAAATTTTGCTGCAATCAATTCTTCATAATTATTAAAATGTTTATTAATAAGATTACCAAGATCAACTTCTTCATTTTCGTTAAACTGGTGGTTATCGATCTTGGTTAATAAAATAAGTGACTGATTTAATTTTGAAAGCCGATTAACGGCATCA
>JBKJLG010000362.1:0-4692 GCA_046596995.1 Chitinophagaceae bacterium | reverse complement strand
TGCTGAAGCTGCTGCTGCATTTGATGAACTTACAAGATCGAATGAAGATGATAAGTTAACCAGGCAAAACAGAGGTGATTGGCCAAATTCATTCCGGTCATCAAGGTTTATTCCTGCTGTGGATTATATTAATGCCAACAGGCACCGGTATTTATTAATGCAAAAAATGGATGAATTTATGAGCCAGTATGATGTAGTTATTTGCCCCACCTTTACCGGTAGTCAACTTCGTATTACCAATCTCACAGGTCATCCGGCAGTATGTATGCCAACCGGATTTAATAAAAATAAACTGCCTACCAGCATAACATTGATTGGCAAATTATATGGCGAGGCAAATTTGTTAATTGCTGCAAAATATTACCAGCAGGCTACACAATGGGATGATGTGCATCCTGAAATGTTTAAATAAAAAATAACATGAAAAAATTAATTTTCTTTCTCTTCTTTTTCATTGCTTATAGATCCGTTGCACAAAATCTTACTGCACAGGAAAAAAAGATCATTAATGAGATAAATAAAAGTATGCCGCAAACAATGCAGCTACTGGAGCAGTTGGTGAATATCAACAGCGGCACCCTTAATGTTACAGGCGTAAAAAGAACGGGAGAAGTTTTACGGAAAGAATTTGATAAAATAGGCTTTATTACCGAATGGATTTCATTACCAGATTCAGTAAAACGTGCCGGACATTTGGTTGCATCGGTTAAGGGCAAGAAAGGGAAAAAACTTTTACTTATTGGACATCTGGATACTGTATTTGAACCGGACATGGAACCCAACCCTTATAAAAAACTAAATGATTCAACTGCTGCCGGTCAGGGGGTTAATGATATGAAGGGAGGCGACATGATAATATTATCGGCGTTAAAAGTTTTATACAAATTAGGATTGCTAAAAAACACTTCTATCACCGCTTACTTTACAGGCGATGAAGAAAAATCAGGCTTACCAACTTCTGTTAGTCGTGCAGATTTTATTGAAAGGGCAAAACAATCCGATATTGCTTTAGGATTTGAAGGAGCAAGTGGATTAAATACAGTAGCTACAGCAAGAAGGGGATCAAGCGGATGGCAACTTACTGTAACAGGCAAGCAGGCACATTCTGCAGGCGTTTTTACTAATGGTTACGGATCTATTTATGAAGCAGCAAGGATTATAAACACATTCAGGGAAGAATTAAGCAAAGAAAAATATCTAACATTTAATCCGGGAATTTTTGTAGGAGGTTCGGATATAATGTATGATTCAAGTAAGATGCAGGCAACTGTTTCAGGAAAAACAAACATCATATCTCCGAAAACTTATGTACAGGGTGACCTTCGTTTTTTATCAGAAGAGCAAAAAAATAATGCACGTGAAAAAATGATAAAGATTGCAACAACAAATAATCTTGGTGCAACAAACGCTACAATTTCTTTTGTTGATGGCATTCCGTCTATGGAACCGACAGCAGGCAATAATTCCCTGGTAGAAATTTTGAGCAAAGTATCTACTGATATGGGAATAGGGCTAACAAATGCAGGCGATCCGGGAAGCCGTGGCGCAGGTGATATTTCTTACATAGCAAAATACCTTGATTGTTTAGATGGTTTAGGTGCCAGTGGAAAAGGCGCTCATGCACCGGGTGAAATTATTAATCTAAAAGAATTTCCTGTTCTTATTCAACGTGCTGCATTATTTATTTACAGGCTGACGAGATAATTTTTGCCCGCAAATTTTAGCAAAAAGTGAAATGCACGATTGATTAAATTTGTAATCCAATTATGTCATTTCAACTTCAGTCATCTTACAAACCTGCAGGCGATCAGCCGGAAGCAATTCATGAACTTACCCAGGGATTATTGCAGGGAGAAAAGCATCAAACATTGTTGGGTGTAACAGGAAGCGGTAAAACTTTTACCATCGCCAATGTTATTCAAAATGTACAAAAACCTACATTGGTACTAACGCACAACAAAACGTTAGTTGCACAATTGTATGGAGAATTCAAACAATTTTTTCCTGATAATGCTGTAGGATATTTTGTTTCTTATTATGATTATTATCAGCCGGAGGCGTACATGCCTGTTAGTGATACATACATTGAAAAAGATCTGAGCATAAATGAAGAGCTTGACAAACTCAGGCTTCAAGCCACTTCACAGTTATTAACCGGAAGAAGAGATATAATTGTTGTAGCAAGTGTAAGTTGTATTTATGGTATTGGTAACCCAAAAGATTTTGCAGAAGGTGTTGTAAGAATTCAATCAGGACAAAGCATTAGTCGCCAGGGATTTTTACATTCATTAGTAAATGGTTTGTATTCCCGAACGCAGGGAGATTTTGCAAGAGGAACATTCCGAGTTAAAGGCGATACTGTTGATATTAATTTACCTTATGCGGACGCAGGTTATAGAGTAACTTTTTTTGGCGATGAGGTAGAAAGCATTGAAACTTTAGAATTAAGCACCGGAAAAAGGATTGCTAAAATTGAGAACGCTGCAATATTCCCTGCCAACTTATACATTGCTCCTAAAGACAAGTTGCAGGATATTTTAGCATCCATTCAGGATGAGTGTGGCAGGCAAACAGATTATTTTAAAAGCACAGGAAAATATATTGAAGCACAAAGAATAAGTGAAAGGGTAAATTATGATGTTGAAATGATACGTGAGCTGGGTTACTGCAACGGCGTAGAAAACTATTCAAGATTTTTTGACAGAAGGGAACCGGGTACTCGTCCGTTTTGTTTGTTGGATTATTTTCCAAAAGATTTTTTATGTGTAGTTGATGAAAGCCATCAAACCATCCCGCAGGTTAGCGGAATGTATGGCGGCGACCGTTCAAGAAAATTAATTTTAGTTGATTACGGTTTTCGTTTACCATCTGCGTTGGATAATCGTCCCCTTAATTTTAATGAGGTGGAAGGAATGTTTAATCAAACCATATATGTAAGCGCAACACCGGGAGATTATGAATTGGAAAAATGCGGAGGCGTAGTGGTGGAGCAGGTTGTACGCCCCACAGGATTATTAGACCCCCCTATTGAAATTCGTCCATCCATAAATCAGATTGATGACCTTTTGGATGAAATAGATAAAAGGGTAACCAAAGGTGATCGTGTTTTAGTAACCACGCTTACTAAACGAATGGCTGAAGAGATGGATAAATATCTTCATCGCATCAACATAAAATCAAAATATATTCACAGCGAAGTGGATACACTTGACAGGGTTGAAATTTTACGACAATTGCGTTTGGGAGAAATTGATGTATTGGTTGGCGTTAATTTATTGAGAGAGGGATTAGATCTTCCTGAAGTTTCTTTGGTGGCCATTTTGGATGCTGATAAAGAAGGATTTCTTCGTAATGAAAGATCGCTTACACAAACCGCAGGCAGGGCAGCAAGAAACATTGATGGTCTTGTAATTTTTTATGCAGATAAAATAACAGAGAGCATGCAAAAAACCATTGATGAAACTACAAGGCGAAGAGAGAAACAAATTGCCTACAATATTCAGCATAACATTACACCAACCACTATAAAAAAATCTATTGAGCAGATAATGAGCCAAACCTCTGTGCTTGATATAAAAGGTTTTGATGAAAGATCGCCTTATGCAGTAGATGATGTAATGACTATTGCTGCCGAAGATCAGGAGCAATACAAAACCATTCCGCAAATGGAAAAAGCTATAAGGCAAACAAAAAGCCAGATGGAAAAAGCAGCCCGTGATCTTGATTTTATGGAAGCTGCAAGATTAAGAGATGAAATGTTTAAAATGCAGAAAGAGCTGGAAGGAATGAAGAGAAATTAATTTTTTTCCATTAACTTTAAGAAGATGAAAACTCAAAATTTTACTGCAATTATTGAAAGGGAAGGCAATAGCTATGTTGCCCTATGCCCGGAACTTGATGTCGCCAGCCAAGGCAATAATGTGGAAGAGGCAAAGCAAAATTTGCAGGAAGCGATTGAGTTGCTCTTTGAACACGCCTCAGAAAATGAAATTAAGCTGAGATTAAAAAGTGATGTATTTATAACAAATATGCAAATAGCAGTTGGGTAAATTAAAAATTCTTTCGGGGAAACAAGTCTGCAAAATCCTCTCTGATAATAGCTTCATACAAGTTCGTCAAAAGGGAAGCCATATAATTATGCAAAAAAAAATTGCTAACTCCACCATTACTGTTCCCGTTCCTAATTATAGTGAAATTAAAATTGGAACTCTCCAATCAATCATTCGTCAATCACAAATTAAAAAAGAGGAATTTGAAAGCTGATCAAATACGCATTTTCTAATGACCCAAATACTAAATTATAAAAATAATTATGTGCTGGAAGATGATCGAGTTTTGTTGCGCTTATTAAGAGAAGATGATTACAAAAATTTATTACCATTTTCTTTACATGAACCTGATACATGGAAGTACTCATTAGTTGGTGCTGAAGGAGCAGAAGGATTGGAAAATTACATGAGCATTGCTTTAAAAGCTTGGAAAGAAAAAAAAGAATATCCTTTTATTGTTTTTGATAAAATAACAAATGAGTATGCCGGCTCTACAAGATTTTATGATATAAATGAAGAGTTTAAATCATTGCAATTAGGCTACACATGGTATGGCAAAAAATTCAGGGGTACAGGATTAAACAAGCATTGCAAATTCCTTTTATTATCATTTGCCTTTGAACAATTAGGCATGGAACGGTTT
>JBKJLG010000356.1:0-4798 GCA_046596995.1 Chitinophagaceae bacterium | reverse complement strand
ATAATATCCATAATCCGCTGGTTCTACATGAAGTAAGTGATACAAATTTTTGTGGCTAATGTGAAAAGCATATTTGTCATTGCACTATTACCAATTTGATTATGAAAAATGGTTATTCTACGTTTTTTAAAAAATAAGTGAGTAATTATTTGATCATCGCGGAATAAAATTTTTAAAAAAAATTAAGAAAGATTTAAAAGAATTAAAGATAAAGTTGCATGTACCATTTTGTATCTGAATCGGTAGCCCTTAGCTGGGAAAAAATATCCCCAAAACAAATTAAAAAAGGTTTTAAGATATAATAGAAAAAGCCCCTCCATAATGGAAGGGCTTCAACTTTTAAAGAGAATTAATATTACTTAACTTTTATATCAATCGTATTTGAATCTCCACCACCAATTTCGCAAGAAGCTGAAAGCCTGTCTGCACTTATTCCTTCTTCATTCATTAAATAATTTCTGATAGCCTCTGTTCTTTTGTTACAAACAGCTTGAGATGCTTTAGAAGCTGATGGATATCCCATCACTGAAATACTACAAGCAGGGCTATTTTTTAATTTGCTTGCTACGCTTGCCAATATTGCTTTTGCATCAGCAGACAATGTATTAGAATTGCCTCTAAAGGATAGGCTTGGCAAATCGGTAATCATGCAACCCGTTTCTACAGGAGGAGTAGTAACAATTCTGTTACAACAATCAGGTGGAGGGCATTTACCAACACCGTTCGCATCAACCGGCTGACATTCTGTTGGAGTGATCAGCTGACGATCTTTACAATCAGGAACACCATCACCATCTGTATCTTTAGTTACACCATGAGAATCAACAGGACAACCCGCTGGAGTATTTGGTTCTTTGTCGAAAATATCAGCAACGCCATCACCGTCAGTATCAGCTAGATTCAATTGAGATCTTAAAACATCAATTTGATTTTGAAGATCACTGTTCATTTGAGCAGCAGGATTATTAAACATCAACTGAGGCTGTGTTTTTTTGCCAAGTGCTAATTCCAATCCTAAGAATAAATAAGAGAATTTATCTTTGTGGAGTTGGCTTTTACCAGCACCTGCAGAATTCGTGAAAGCATTGAATCTTTTCATGTCGTATGAATATCCATCAAAATTATCAGCATCTACAAAATTCATTTTATATCCAAGATCTAAATTAACTGACTTAGAAAGGTTTACTTTCATTCCAATTCCCACAGGAATATATAATCTCTGAATTTCATCACCATTTGCATTATAATCATGCTCAGGAGAAGTCGAATATGTTCCAGATGTAGTCGTTGCATAAAATCTTTCAACTATTCTTGGGTTATAATTTATTATACCACCACCGGCACTTAAATAAGGTATTATTTTGGTTTTCATTTTTAACCAGTTAATATTACCAAAAGTAACAACCCCACTTATGCTTCCCGCCCAATTAATTTCTGTTTCAAAAGATTTAACTCCTCTGAAATTAGGATAAGGTATAGATCCATCAGATAATTTTTCATCCTGATTGCCCTTAACTTTTCCTCTAAGGAAATCTGCCTGAACTGCAAAATAATGTGTAAACTGATATTTTAAATTAGCCCCATAACCTAATCCCATACGTGGGTTGGTAAAATCATTTGATCCACCAATAGCCAATGAAGGATATAAAACTCCGGCGTTAATACCTACAGACCATTTTCTAAAGCCTTTGTTTCCCGTAAACGGTTTAGGAGTTATAACAGTTTGTGCCCCAACGGAAACTGCTAAAGCCATGAAGATAGCAAGTAAAATTGTGTGTTTTTTAAAAATGTTACACATAAAAAGATGATTTTGATTAATAATGATTAGTAAATATATAAAAAAATATGTTTTAACAAAATTATATTGATTTTTAACCAGATCAATAAAAAAGTGTTATTAACCTTTAACAACTTTCTTACCAAACTCTTACTTTATAAAAAAATTATAATTTGATGCGGCGAAGATATAGGTTATTTAGCTAAATTATCACTCAATTCAGTTTTTATTTAAAAAACGATCGCAAATTATAAAAAAACCCGACTTAATACAGATTTTGTCGGGTTTTTAAGTAATAATAAAAAATACTAATTATTTGATGCCTTATGAGCATCTCTGTATTTTTTAATTAAGTCGTGAGAAGTTTTAAGCGATGCCTGTTGATCGGTTATTAACTGTCGTGTTTCTGCAGGAATTTCAGCATCTGATGCTAATGCCATTTTATAGGCTTTTTGTGCTGCGTCTTCTCCAAATTCACAATTTTCCAAAATTGCCTGGCGATCTTTTCCTGTAACAAAGGCTTTTGCGTCCATCCAAATGCGGTAAAGCTTACCGCTATTTGTAGTGCCTGTTGATGGCTCGCCACCCAGACGGGTAACTTCTGCAACTAATTCAGATTTGTATCCCCTGCTTTCATCAGCCATTTTATTAAAAATAGCCTGAAGGTCAACATCTACTGATTTTGTTTCATCACATGCTTTTTCATAACCAACAACTCTATCGTTGTTGATCTCAATAAGGTCATTTAAAACCTCTACTAGTTTATCATTTGTTGTAGTCATAATAATTTGTTTTATAAAACTCTATTAAAAATTATGCCATTACCTTCTAAATAATTGAAAAACCCACCTCAATAAGTGGGTTATCAATTAAATATTGCTTATAATTATTTTAGATGGTATAGATTTTTTCTCAATGGAAAAAAAAACTTTACAATTAATTCCACAATGAAGAGGGATATGCTCCCCCATTAACCAATGCTTCAATATCTTTTTTTACTACAGGGGCATCTTCCTTATAAGTAACCCCAAACCACTGTGCTGAGGTTGGAATAACTTTTATTATACCTTTTTCTTTAATAAAAGCATCTCCAATTATGGGTATAAAAAATTCCGCTTTGGGATCATTAATATTTTCTTTTAAAAATTGCCTAAACAAATTCTCTATAAAAGAGAATATTGACGGATGAAAACCCCAAAAATTCATGCTTACCTTAGCATCCTGCGAAACTTCATGTTTGCCGTCAGCTTCTTCAAAAACAATCTTATCATTTTCTCTGTATATTTTTGTTCTCTCCTGAATACTTACCAGGTTTCCCTCGCTATCAACTTCGCAAACTCCACGGCTTACAGTACCGTGTTCACTTAATGTTTTAGATAACTGATAGCCGATAATACATTGCTTATTTTCAGCAACTTCATTATTTAAAAATGCGACAGCTTTTGTAAAGGCGTCTCTTCCATAAAAATCATCCGCGTTAATTACTGCAAAAGGTTCGCTTACGGCATCTTTTGCCGATAGAATTGCATGGGCTGTGCCCCAGGGTTTTTTTCTATCTGCCGGAATAATAAATTCCTCAGTATTATCATCCAGATCCTGATATACATAATCGGTGGCAATTTTTCCCTTTAATTTTGGATCAAAAATTTGTTTAAAATCTTCTGCAAAATCTTTTCTTATAATAAATACTATTTTATTAAACCCTGCTTTTATTGCATCGTAAATTGAATAATCCATAATAGTTTCACCCGACGGACCAAAAGACTGAATTTGTTTCATGCTACCATAACGGCTGGCCATACCCGCTGCTAATATTAAAAGTGTTGGCATAGTAATTCTTTAAAAATTTTTATAAATTTTTCTGCGAAAGTAAAGAAACTTTTATGCCATATACTTGAAAGTGCAATTATACATCTGAGCGATAAATAAGTTTATTTAAATAAGTAAGAGCGAAAATATTTATTAGCCATAAGGGCAACAGCCACCATTGCAGACCAAAAAAATATATCATTACTGGCAAAAAAGTTAAAACAGTGCTCCAAAAAGATGACATGCATTTTATACATTGAATAACAGGCATGCGCAAATATTTATTAAACCGGTATTGTCTGAATTCTTTATAAAAAGAAAAACTATCGCCATCATATTGCCAATTTGTATCATGATCTCTTTCTATTACATAGCACAGCTTTTTCATTATTTCTACATCTTCATCTTTGCTAAAAAATAATTTACCATTATCTATTTTCAACGAAGCAGGAATAATATTTATATACTTGTGCTTTAGCATTTCCCATAACTTATCAAATTGCTCGCCTTTAAAAAATATTTTTCTCATTTTAAACTGCATCATATATTTCTGCAGAGGATATAATATCATAGAGGAATCCTGCTCACTTCCATCAGGCAAAATAATTGTTTCTCCATCTGCAGAAAGCTTAATGCCATTGATAACAAAACTTTGAAGAAACAGATAACCGATATATGCAAATACCCAGCACAATACATTTATTGAATTCATATAGTAATTTTAAAAGATAAAGATAATGGCTGACCCGTTAAATGGCAAACTTGCATAATGAACGAATTACCTGATATAAAAAGTATAAAACCTGCCATTACTGAAATAAATAATGATCTCACTGCGGAGAAAAATATTTCTCTTTCTGTTTTAAGGCTTGATAAAATTCATCTCCAGGTATCCGGCAATAAACTTTACAAACTTCATTTTTTTTTAGAAAAGGCATTGGCATCATCAAAAAAAATACTAACATTTGGCGGGGCATATTCAAACCATTTAGCGGCTACTGCATTTGCCTGCCATGCAAATAAAATAGATTGTATAGGTTTTGTAAGAGGAGAACACCCAGCAAAACTTTCTCACACACTAGTTTATTGCCAAAGCCTTGGTATGGAACTAATTTTTTTGAGCCGTGAAAAATATTTTAGAAAAGATGAACCCGATTTTGAAAACAATTTACTACAAAAATATTCTGATTATTTTATTATTCCTGAAGGAGG